>NZ_CP192507.1:2332681-2641278 GCF_050613145.1 Lysinibacillus sp. LZ02
TTTCATCACTCCCTCACTTCACAGTACTTTAAAACACTATGTGCATCCTTTCTTCTGTTTATAGATTATTAAACACACCGAACCTTACTATTTCATAAGCATGCATTGCCTTATCCACCCACTTATCAAAATAAAGGGATGCTTTTTAGGAGGTAATCACACTTAATTTCTTGAACATTACTCTATTTGTATGAAAGTTTATATAGAAATGACTCACTCTTTCTAAATAAGCATAAAAACTGTTTACTATCTATTTTTATAACCTCTCCGCTATATTTATTGGAATGGGCATATATCTTTTCAAAATGCCCCTTTTGACTAACTCCCTTCCATATCATGTGAATATACTCATATGAATGGTAACAACATATGTTAATAGCATATAAAAACCTTAGGCTGTGAATTAATTTTGCACAAAAGCAATTGCGCTAGCCGCACATTCCGTATAAGCCTCTCCGTATAGCTCGTTCTCCGCGCTCATACGGCGTTTCATCCGCAAACACAAACGTTTCTAGCTTCTGTGAATCATAAATTCAACTTATATAAAACTAATTGATTACTACTTCCGTAAAGCATCTTACTGTATTCCACGACACAATAAACCAGTTATATAAAGGGTGTAATATAGTATATGGGGTATTTGGTAATGGAACTGAGATACCTATGCTATATCGGCTTATATTTTTTTATTTCCGTATATGAAATTGGGCAATAATACCGGAATTATGTAACTTCAATGTACGAGAACATTGCTTAAAATAAGAGCTTGTACATGTTAAAAATGCCTCATGAACATTCCATATTATTATTTCAAAAAACAATTAAAATAAGCCAACCTCTAACATGGTTGGCTCATTTACGTGAATCATTTATTCTGTTGTGGATGTTGGTCTTTGATTTATGTCATGTAATTTTTCATAAATTCTTCTTTTTCGGTAAAGCATGATGCCCGCTTCTGCTATATCATTGATCATTGTTTTATTCGCATACGCACCAAAAATCATCCCTGCTATCGGTACCATTTGGAATAGTTTTTTCCAGCCAAATGAATCACGATACGTGAAAAATACTTCCTGCCATCCTTGCAATTGTGAAATCATGCTGTCAGTTGCCTTTTTGTCTTCGTGCATGGCAGCCAGTTCTGTTAAAACGGCTTCTTTCCCGACAATATCAGCAGACGCAAACTGTAAACATTTCACGATAAAAATACGTTCCTGTTTGTCATTTGGATCGTACCCATGAATCATTGCAATTTCCTGAAGCGTTTTTAAGGCCATGCCTAAAATCACTGGAATATCAATTGCTAGCGTAAAGAGACCGCCAAAGCCTGTGGAAGCGCCTTGTACAGTAGCCAGTTTCACACGACTTTTTTGTAGCTCTTCACTTAATGTAATCATTTCATCTAACGGGATGTTCCCTACATCTTGAATCGTTTCAATGGGCTGCCATGTAACAGAACGAATCTTCTTTAATACCGATTCCTCACTAATTAAATAACGTCCACCTGTTTGAATGTAGCTACCTAATTCCGATACTAACACAGCTATTTTTTCTTGAATAAAAGTAGGCGTCAGCTTATCTAAAATTTTAAACGGCAGACGACCAAGCTTTTCCCAAAACCATAGCCCTTTTTGATCTTTTTCCCATTCCTCAATCATTTGTAAATGAACTGTTAATTGCTCTTTTGTCTCCATGCTTGTCTCCTTATGATTCCCACTCTTTTTTCTATTACGTATAACTTAACCAAAAGTTTCAAAACACAAAGCCAAAATAAAAACTTGTTCTCTAAAGTAGAAATGCCATTATTTAGAGGTCTGTACGAAAATCATAGCGCTCTTTCGGTACTTGAAGAACGGTTCCGTTAATTTTTACAATATTCTCCTCTAACCATTCGATCTTTACGGATTCCCCTTTTGCCCAATAAATTTTCTTTGAACGTCTAATGGAATCGTTGAATTGTAATTCGCCTAGCAGCATAATAGGTGTCGTCGCATGGGCATTCGAGCGATAAACCGTTACCGTGTATGTACCATCAGGTGACGTAGCCGTTTCAATAAGCTCGTCTTTAAAGCGGCTCCAATCAAAAAACACATAATTAATAACGCCTCCTAGTAAAAGTGCGAAAATCATTGCCCATAATAAAAACAAACGCTTCACCATGACCACCCCTTTCACATGATAAACGTTTTACAAATCATGTAAGTTCCATTTAGATGCAAATGAAAAAAGCCTTAACTTTTTTCTAAGTTAAGACTTCATTAAAAAATCCAATCAAAAACTATTCCTAGCCCTTTAAATGCAAAGTATGCTAAAAGAATGGATAGAACAATAATCCCAAAGCACGATAAAACTCCTGAAAACATAAACGCCTTCACATTCGGCCCTTTTCGCTTGCCCCATTCTTCCTTATTTTCACTTGTAACAGTATTTAATTGTCCGCAATGTGGACACGGCTGAAAAAATGTTCGACTTTCCTTCTTTTTGCCGTTGATGATGGCAATTTGCGATGAGAATTGCGCCTGATTAAAATCAATTTCAACTTGATGCCCACATGATTGACATGCTATTTCGATCTTTTTTGCTTCCACTTTTACACTGCCTCCATCTAACCTATACTTCCATTTTAACGCAAAATAGTAGGATATGTACACTCCCATACAAATGCCATAAGTAAACAATAGTTCTTTCATCAGTTGTTTAATTAGTATATTAATTTATCATGCGTGTTATTTTACCTTTTATTGTTAAATAGAGCATTAGAATACGTTGATTTCCGCTACGGCTGACTCGCTTTCCGCAGGCACGGCTTCAACTAATTGATTTCGGCTATTGCCGAAATCAATGGATTTTCAGCTCGTGCTGTTCCTGCAGGAGTCGAGTCGCCTCCGCTCCAATCAACGAGCAAGCGCTTTTTATCAACCATTCAAATAAAAAATCACGCTAATTACCTACCATATTTGTATAATCAACACATCAGTTAATTTATACTAAATATCATAGTGGAAAATGTATCGTAGAGGAGGATTTATTGGATGGTAAGAAAGAGTAGCTTTGTGGGCATATTATTGTTGTGTTTTGCCGTTGGTGTATTTGTTGGACGTTTTAGCTCATCGAGTGAATCGCAGCCTCGTCCTATTCAAGAAGCTTCTCCTGCCTTTGAAACATCTACTTCTGACAGCTTAGACAACGATGTCCAAGAACGTTTAAGCGAAACATTAAACTTATCGTTTCGCATCATTAGCGCGATGTTACATCAAGATATTGACTACCTTCAAGCCATTAGCGACCCATCTGTTCAAATTGATGCAGAAAATAATGTTTTTTTCTTTAGCGATTACGGGGAAAACGGATATGAACATCCTTTTAGTCATACTTTTGACTACGATCATGTTGAATATCGAGGGCATCAATTTGAAGAAAATACGGTGTTAGTCTTTTTAGGTGTATACAATGCTTCTTATGTTTTTGAATTTGTAGAAGGCAAATCCCAATATGGCAACTATTTATTTAAATCACTCGTCACAAATTAAGGGGGATATGCCAATGAAAAAATTCGGATTTCTGTTGCTCGCTTTATTACCACTAGTTGGCTGTGAAGAACAAGCTGTAAATGACGCCCCTAACTTAACAGCTCCCGTTAGCACAACGACTCCACTAACTGTGGACATTTCTGAAAAGCTAAAACAAACAATTTGCGAACAAATGGGACTTCGGATCGAAGACCTTTCGGATGATGATTTCGAACGAATGACTGAATTTACGATTCGTGAGGACGATCCAACATTGCATGTCGCCTTACAAGCAATGACAAATTTAAAAAGCCTTGTCATCTCTGTGCCAATAAAAAATCTATCCAGTATTCATTCATTAACGACACTTCAGCACTTAACTATTACAGATAGTCCACTGTATCATTTGGATTTTTCATCCTTGACACACTTAAAAGGACTAACATTAATCAATAATAACTTAGAAAAAATCAACAATCTAAGTGCTTTACAAAATGTAGAATCCCTTGCCATTATTGATAATGAAGTGCAAGACTTAGCACCGTTACAACAACTTTCTTCCTTAAAACATTTAGACATTACAAACAATGCCGTTACTTCGATTCAACCTATCCAACACCTTGAAAGCTTAACGATTTTCATTGCAGCGAACAACTCGATCCAAAATATCCATACAACATCATTCGAAAATTTAAGTAAATTAACGAATCTATCTTTAAGCGGCAATCCAATCGATTCCATTGATTTCGTACAAAACTTGCCTCAGCTTGAAGTACTACAAATTGCCCATACAAACATATCAGATTTATCACCCGTAGCACATTTAACACGCCTGATGAACTTAGATATTCGGGAAACAAACGTCACCTCTATCCAACCACTTGTCGCATTAAAGCAGTTGAAATTTCTCTACCTTTCGAAGGAACAAGTGACAGATTGGACACTACTTGAAAATAGGCAAGGGCTTATTATTTCAGAATCCTTTATGCAAGCACAATAGCCTACCTATAAGACTGTCTCAAAAGTGAGTGAACCACTCACTTTTGGGCGGCTTGTTAAATAAATGGCTGTAAAAATGCTCTAAACCTTGCTCTCTTTGTACAATCGACTATGTTTAATTTCAGAAACTTCAATATTGTATCTTCGGATTTAATACCTTGTTGATACCGTAAATCCTTTATCCATTCCCAAATATCGCCGAGTCTTCTTTTCAGAAAATAAAACTCAAAGGCATCTAAATCCAGCGATTGATAAGGCATATATTTTTTATATTCCATGATGAACTGCCTTGCATATGGTGGTGTGATATGCAAAATTAAATCTTGTTCCTTTGGCGCAATCGTCACACATTCCCAATCAATCAACATCAAATCCCTACCTTGGATAATGTTCCAATTGTGTGGATCAGCGTGACAAAGGACAAATGATAATGACTTTTGTTTTAGCGTATGAGATAAGTACTTCATTCTATTAATACTACTTATCAACTCTTGCTTGAAAGGTCTCACTACTCGTAATACATTATCGTTTATGGACGCCAAATCATTTTTGATAAAAGAGGTTAAGGAGTCACAAAAATCTGTATTAAAATTTTCTTGTGTTTGGTGCTGGATTAAATTAGGTGGAACATTTGCCGTACTACTATGAAGCGTTCCGAGTATTTTCGCTAGCTCATTCACTTGATATAAATTCAAAACATTCCCACCAATTGTATAACCTTCTACAAACTCTGAAAGTAAATACACATACTCTCCATCTTCACAGTAATATTGCTTCGTTTTTGTAAATATCGATTGTGCGAGATGATGCTTTAATACGGTATGATGTTGTAGCCAATTGACTAACGGTATATACCGATCGATTGCATCAATCCACAGCTTAGCTGCAGCTCTTCTTTTATCATATACCTTCAAGAAATACTTTTTACGATAGTCTGTAATTAAGTAGGCTAAGGCTGACCAGCCACCTGGTAGCTGCTCAATATGCCTTGCATGCATGTTGTAATGTTCTTTTAGCATCGCTTTAATCCGAAGTTTTCTATCCATCTTGTTCCCCCTCTCCTCCAATATTCCTTCCTTTATATCTTATTCGGAGGAACAACTCTACGATTGGGGGATGTTCATTTTATAATTTTTAGTTGATGTTACTTCTAAAAAAAGTAGCCATGAGCCCTTTTATTTACAAAAAAAATCGATTTCCTTAAAATTCAGAAATCGATTTTTCCTATGGGTTTATATTCTACCTATTTTTAACACTAGTCATTTCCGCTACAACTTCGATTAAATCGAGACACCTTGTCCTATATCTTTAATCTCTAAGTTATTCTCCTCACAGAAGTCTGTGTAGAGCTGAATTGCTTCTCTCCAATTTAGCATATAGATTATTTGATCATTCTCATCTCTAAATTCTAATGCACCATCAATGACATTCATTAAGATTGCATCTTCTTCTTGCTCGTCGATTGCCTTAAATGTGTGAAGAGAAGCGGCTGGTTCATATACAACATCTCCTTCTTTTGCAATCCAATCATGTTCTACATACTTCCATTGCCCCTGAATCGTGTACACGATAACAATGCCGTGATGCACATGAACCGGAAGAGCAATGCCTGGAGGTGCCTTCATGATTGCGATAAACTGTCCAGTAATGGCATTTACCTTACATAACTTCACTTCTGTCCCGAAGAAAGGAATCCACGGTAATTCCTCCACATTTACATAATTCGCATCAAGAACTCCTACAGGTTGCTTACTTGTTTGATTGCTCATTCTCTTCATCCCTCTTTCTTTTTTAGTTTTTTGGTATAATATATCAATTTTCAATTACACCCGTTTTAAAGCTGTTAACTGCTGATCTCGTAAACTTCTTCGTAAAATTTTTCCCGTCGTATTTTTCGGGAGTTCATCCAAGAATTCAATTTCTCTTGGCACTTTATATTTAGCCAATTTATGTCGGCAAAATTGAATGACATCTTCTTCATTTAATAGTGGTGACTTTGAAACAATGAATGCTTTCACAGACTCACCAAACTCAGGGTGTGGCACACCGATGACAGCAGCTTCTAAAATATCAGGGTGCTCGTATAATACTTCTTCTACTTCACGTGGATATACATTGTACCCACCAGTTAGCACCATATCTTTCTTGCGGTCCACTATAAATATATAGCCCTCTTCATCCATTTTGGCTAAATCACCTGTATACAGCCATCCATCTTTAATCGTCGCAGCGGTTTCTTCCGGCATCCCTAAATAACCAAGCATTACATTAGGTCCTTTGACAATTAATTCACCGATCTCGCCTCTTGGTACTTCATTTCCTTCCACATCCACCACTTTATTCGTCACTCCCGGATAATCAATACCAGCAGAACCCGGTTTCCGTTTCCCGTTTATTGGGTTGAGAGACGTAACAGGCGCACATTCTGATAGTCCAAAGCCTTCTGCTATCGCTACATTGTATTTCGCTTCAAACTTTTCCAAAACTTCTAGCGGTAAAGAAGCTCCTCCTGAAAAGCACACTCGAATAGATGAAAATAGTTGCACATATTCATCTGGGAGTTGCAATAAGAAATTATACATCGTCGGTACACCCGTAAAAATCGTCGCTTTTTCTTTTGCAATTGCTTGTACAACTTCATTAGGAACGAATTTAGGGATGATTAACATCGTTGCCCCGGCAGCAATGGGTGTATTCATACAAATCGTCATACAAAAAACGTGAAAAATTGGAAGTACGGCTACTATAATATCTTCTTCTGACATATTCACCACTTCTCTAGTAGAAGCCGCGTTAGACAGCATATTTTTATGAGAAAGCATAGCTCCTTTTGGCTTTCCCGTCGTTCCTGAAGTGTACAAAATAACAGCAAGATCATGCTCATTAACAGGCAGTGGTGTCTGTGGTGCTATATTGATAGACTGTAAATATGCCCATTCATGTGTATAAATTGAACACTCTAGGGAATGTAACGTTTTTTGTATGTTTGCTAGCGTTTTTTCTAACGCTGAATCGGCCACTACCATTTTGGACTGGCTATTTTCCAAAATGTAAAGTAACTCACTCTCCGTATAGATTGGATTAAGAGGGACTACGACCGCACCTAAGCGTAGTATTCCGTAATAAGAAATGACAAATTCGGGACAATTTCCTAATACTAAAGCTACACGATCCCCTTTTTGAATGCCTTTTGAAGATAAGATAGCCGCAAAGTGTGCTACTTGTTCTTCAAGCTTGCGATACGTGATACGCTCATCCCCATAAATGATAGCCTTTCTTTCTGGAAATGTAGCGGCACTATTTACTAATAACTCATTGAGATTTAACGCCATATGTTCTCCCCTCCCCCATATTCACTAAACTGTATCCCCTTAACTAAGATGCATTTTAAACTGCGTAAATCCGTCGTCAGCCATAATAATACTGCCATTGACTGCATTCGATTCTTCTGATGCTAAAAAGGCGGCTACATTAGCAATCTCCTCTGGTTCTGTAAATGTCTTTCTCATTTGCTCCCTCGGTAAAATCTCCCACAAACCTATTTCCTTATATCCTTCTAATATCGGCGTTTTTACACGTCCTGGTGCAATACCTGTCACCTGAATACCATGAGGTGCTAATTCCAAAGCCGCTGTTTGTGTCATACTTACAACAGAGCCTTTAGATGCATGGTAAGCAAATACGCCTTCAGATGCCATATAGGCATAAACAGAGGCTGTATTGATAATAGAGCCTTTCACACCAAGTTCAACCATCTTTCTTGCCGCAGCTAAAATACCGTAATAAACACCAAACGTATTGATTTGAAGAATTTTATCGAAGTCCTCTGCCGGGTCATGCTCCAATAACGGTTTATAATGACCTACACCCGCATTATTAAACATAATATCGATTGTTCCGTATTGTTCTACCGTATAATGAACCAGTTTTTCAATCTCTTCAAAGCTCGTCACGTTTACTTGATAAAACTGGGCATCGCCACCCTGTTGTCTAATTATATTTACCGTTTCTTGCCCACTCTCTATATTCACATCTGCAACAATGACTCTTGCTCCTTCTTGTGCAAACTTTAAACTACTAGCTCGACCAATCCCGCTACCAGCCCCTGTAATAACGGCTACTTTTTCTTTTAAACGCATACTCCCTCCCCTTTCTTTTTACAATTCTTCGATTAATTCAATGATATAGCCATCTGGATCTTGTAAATAAATGAGTTTCAATGTCATATTTGGTCCGATCGGCAAGATGGTCGGTCCTTGCGATAGTATCGTCACACCTGCTTCAGATAAACGATGGTGCATTGCTTCCACATCACGTACTTTCAAGCAAAAGTGACCGACTCCGGGGTCAAATGTATTCGCTGTACTCTTTTTCTTCCCTGCAACCTCATATTCAAGTAGTTCAACAACCGTGTGACTATTCGGTATAGCTAAAAATGCTAGTTTAACTGACTTAATTCCTTCTATGCCAAATACGGCATAGCCTAAATCTTGATTATCCTTTTGTTCAATGACATGGATTCCTAATGGAGTGAATCCAAGATGTTGACTGTAAAACGCAATGGATTGTTCAATATTTGAAACAGCGATCCCTCCATGATGTACTCCTAATATTTGATTCTCTTGCACATAACTCCCCCTCTACAATCAAACCACATGATCCAGTGAAGCGCTTACAATAATTTAATTATATATTTTGAATAATCATATAATTGATTTATAATTAAGTAAATTTAATCTTTTTAATTCATTATATTAATTAATCTAATAATTGAGGTGAACTGGGTGAATCTTGACAGAATTCAATATGTTTTGGAAGTAGCACAATGTGGTTCTATTACAATCGCAGCAAGTAACTTGCACATAACACAGTCCGCTTTAAGCCAAGCAATTACTGGAATAGAAGAAGAACTAGGCAATAAAATCTTCAACCGATCAAGAAAAGGCATTGAAGTAACAGCATTCGGTCAGAAAATTATTGAAAAAGCAAAAACTCTCATGCTTACCTATCAAGAATTACTAACAGAAGCAAGCATCTGGAAAGATGAGCTACATGGAGAATTAAAAATAGCCACGATTCCCGGTACGATGCATTTACTCATCAAAGTGTTAATGTTATTAAAAAAAACACACCCTAGAATCCAAATTAAAATTACCGAAAAAGTATCCCAAGAAATTATAAAAGATCTATTACAAAATCAATGTGATATAGGGCTAATCAATGTTTATGGAGAGACAGTCAATCATCCTGACCTTCACTTTGAAGCGCTATTACACGGACGAATGCAAGCTGCTTTTAGTAAAAATTCAGCTTTAGCCAAAAACGATATGGTAACAACCCAAGATATTCTCAATCAGAAATTAGTCATTTACGATGACGAGACGATTAATTGGTTTATTAAGAATTTCGAGGCAAAATACGGGGACTTGCAAATTCTATTTAGAACAAATAACACGGATGCCCTTCGAATAGCGATAAAAAATGAAATGGGTATTACACTTGCACTTGATTACTCTCTAACATATGAGCCGACTATAGTAAACGGGGAAAACCTCTCCCGTTATATACACAAGCTAGACCAAACATTCGTAAAGTTTGGGCTCGTTCAACAAAAGAAACATATTCATTTACCCATTTCACAAATCTTTCTGCACCAATTTACAACGGAACTGCAAAATAGTAAGCATTAAATTACAATATTAATCTCTTTGTATTTTTTGAAATTTTTTGCTTCTTCTACTTAAATAAAACACATGAAAATATAGCGTAAAGTATGATATGGTATAGTCTCTATAAAACTAATAATGAGGGGAAAACTATGCTAGATGTAAGTGAAAGTAAATTAACACAATATGGTGTACATTACGTAAGCGATACGCTTGTTTTGGGGGAAGAGGCATTTTCTCAACCAGAAGTCATGCTAGAAGCAGCCTTTACACAACTAGCGTTCAATAAAATAGATTGGGAGCAACAATACGAATTTTTTCATGAAACAAATCTTGGATTAAATGAAGTGTACACTTATGTAAAATCGATATTCGATTCTACGAATAGTTTCCTTGAACAATCGCAACACATTGCCACACATTTACATAGTGCATCTCAGCATCCTAATATTAAGGGCGGCGAGTTGTTTATAGGATTGTTCGAAAATTGTTTTTGGCATACGGATGTAAAAAAGGCGCTTGCAATTGTAAAAGTGGATGAAAAAGAAATATTCCTCGATGTAAAAAATGAGCAAAATAAAATGACCGTCAATGGCATCGATGGAATTAATGTGAAGAAAATCAATAATATCGCAATCATTGTGGATATGGGCGCAGATGAGCCACCTGCTGTCTTTATCAAAACGAAAAAGAAAGAAGACGTCGTGTACTGGCAAGAGCGCTTTTTAAAAATTAAGGCAGCTGACGAACATTATTATAAAACGAATTTAGCCTTAACAGAATGTAAAAAATATATTTTAAAAGAAGATAGCTTTTCAAATACGGAGAAGCTCGGTCTTTTAAACAAAACGCTCGACTATTTTAGAAACGAGGAAGAATTCGAGGTAAACGACTATATCGATACCGTTTTTGAACAGACCGATTCCGTACAAAAAGATATTATCGTCAATATGGTCAAGCCCTATGAAACGATCATTTCTGAAAGCGCACTGGAAAAGGTCGAAAAAACATACAAACGTAAAATCAAACTCGATTCCAATATTGAAATTCAAGTAAATGTACGCAATATCGAGCAAGTGAACGAACTTATTGAAGTCGGCTATGACGAAGCAACCAATCGAAAGTTTTATAAAATTTATTTCCAAGAGGAAGTATGAGGCATCTAGTGTCAGGCACCCTGACTTATACATGGTACCTGGCACTCTTTTTCATATATAATTTGCCGTCCGCTTAGTTCACATTCTCAATATGAGATACGATTAAATCTTTTTGGTATAGCTAAGGATTGCTTCCTCAACAGCCTTTAGCTCTTCTTTTAGCGTATAAACATGGATGCCTGCTTTACCTAATGCATTTACAATTCGTTCAAATGCTTTCATTGGATCATGATCAATTTCTTTATCAATAGCAGCTAGCTCTCTATTTACATTTTCAAGTAGCTGAATATTCTCCTCATGATGAGCAGACATGGATTTCGCCATTTCAATATGTAAATTACTTGAGAGCTGTTTCCACTTTGTTTGCTTAGTATTAAATTTAATTTTGAGTACGCTTTGCATTTTTTTGATTAATTGATGCAGTGCATGGCATAAAGCCGCTTCCTCCACTTGTGCAAAGGCTCGCTTAATCCTATGAGATACTCGGTATCCTTGTGACATGCCAACATATGCTCCGATGACAGGAAACACAATGGCACCAGCTCCAGGAAGTACAACTGCTCCAACTGCACCTAAAGCTGTTTTCCCTGCTACTGCTAACGTTGCACGACTTGCCGTATCAGCCACTACGTTACGAGCTGCCGTTGAGAGCATTATGCCCTCGTTTCGTATACGCTTCGTGTTATAAAATGCACTTACACCAGCTGCAATCCAAGGTATTTGAAAATCTAATAAATCATCCGCATAATATAATGTCGTTTTCGTATCAGCTATAACTTGCTCTCGCGTAACAGAGCTAGTAAATACTAAGGGGTTCTCTTCATAATATTTTCCTAATTCAGCATTAACATACACAGGTGTATCCGGATACTTTTCAAAATGCTCCTCTACCACACTTTTACTTGCCGCGCATTTTACTTGAAACGGTTGTCCATCAACAAGCAAATCCCAGCCTGCTTGATTGGATGTGTGTGGAAACTGCACATCATGCCCCGCTGCTACAAGCTCCTGTGCAATCATTCGCTCAGCGACATAGCCCTGAAGCTGTGCCATATCCCCTATAGCAGCTGACGTATCGATTGTTCCAGCGAATTGAGATAAAGTAAATAAATTGGATAAATCCTCGGCACGTGCAAAATCAAGTCCTACTACGACCTCAGGATCAATCATTAAATAATCATATAAAAATTCACCTGCACTTAAAGAACTGATAATAGCTGTTTCCTTATGCTCCTGCTTTTTAAATAGTGCCGCTCCCTTGCGTTTTGGCGTGTCTTCTATCGAGCATTGTAGAGCCTCATTAAATTTCCCTTCTCTCCAATTGCTCCAAAATTGCTCGTTCTTAATCACTTCGCACCCCTCACTCAATATCTTTTAGACCGTACCACTTTTTCTGATGCTGTTTTAGCTCATCTTGATACTTTTTAATGTCAATCTCCATACAAGCTATTCTTGATTTCACATCACTTATGTTTGAAAAGTTTTCAACAATACTTGTATTGATAGAGGCAATATCATGACTTAATCCCTCTGCCTCTATACAGATCCCTCGTAAATGTGCTGGCTTCATTTTTATAATTTCATGTGCACGTTCAAGCTCTTTTTTTTCATATTGCGCTTCAATCCCTTTAATACTACTTTGTAGACTAGCGTTTGAAAAAACGTTTTTCATCGCATTAAAAAAGCCTTTTTGTAGCTTATTTCGCGCAATTTCAAGTAGTAATTCCGTTTTCTCTTTCGCTAACCGATTCATATCAGTGGTTAGTGCTTTATACATAACCGTCATTTCATTTTCTGCAATGAATGGAATGGTATTTTTTAGCTCACAAATTTGATGATTGAATAACGTGCTTTTTAAATTTAACTGTTGATATAGCTCCACTTTTTCCTTTTCATAATCATCATGCTCTTGAGCTAAATCCGCTTTACTATGTTGAATGAAATCAAGCTGATGGATTATTCGCTCCTGCTCCTCGTAGCCCTTCATCCATTCATTAATAAATGGCTGGAAATTTGTTTGTTGCTCTCCTTCAATGATGACCGGTAGTAATAATTGTACAATACCAATTGGAATCATTGATTTACGTACCTTTTTATTTTGATAGGTCAGTATAGCACCACCACCTACAGCAATAAGAGCTAACCCGATTGGTCCTGTTAAAAATGATAGTGCAGAAGTAGCAAATATGTACGCCCCAAACGGTAGTGTAATACCAAAAAAGCCCGCAGTTGCAGCAATGGCTGAAGTCAAAGTTGTAAATGCAGCAAAGCCCGCAACCTCTACAACAATGGCCATTACAATAGCCGAACCTTGCGTAAGTAATATTTGGCGAATCGTTTTATTCGTTAACTCATCAATTTTTAACTTTTCTTTAATTTGACGTTGCTTTTCATCTGGTAGTGACTGTATATATTGCTCAATTTGATTGACTAAGCTTTCTGTTTGCGCCTCTGAAAGCTCACCCATTTTCTCATCAAACGATTCGAATATTTTTTGCATTTGATATAAAACTAAAAGTACCGAATAATTCTCATCGCGACCTTCAATAAATTTCCCATACTCCTTATCTTGCTTCTTCTGCATGTAGTGTGCCTTCTCTACAATTTCACCACATTTATATTCAATTTCTGTACGTATGTTGTAGTGAGCACCTACTAAATCGAGCTGCTCCTGCACATATAGAAATAGTTGAAGCTGTAATTCCTCATCAGAATATATTTGTAGCCTCTCGATTTCCTTTTTTAAATTTTCCTCAAAATGATCAATATCCTTATTTAAAAAGGTATTTTTTGCTTTTGCAACGAGTAGGTCCAGCATCTTTGTTTCCATTAATAAGGCATAAACTAATCGCAGCTCATCACCTGTTGCATTTATTAATCCTTGCGCTAAATATTTTTCATCCATAAAACCCCTCCATAGGTTTATTTTATCAAATTTAATCTCCACTATAATGTGTTAATACGTAATTTTTAAAAGACGTGGATGATAATTTATTTAATAAAGTACTTATTGATTAGAGCGGAGGTTGAATTGCTTTACGAATGAGGAAGCATTTTGGGTAAATGACTATATACGGTTTTCAAATAGATTGAGAACAAAAAGTTTTCGAAAGCGCACTTGAAAAGATAGAAAAACATACAAGCGTAAAATTAAACTCGATTCCAATAATGAAATTAAAAAAGCTAAAGGATTACAAAAAAATCCTCTAGCTTCAAAAATCAAATATACGCTTGAATAGCTAAGTAAAATTCATACAGGAAGTAGCAGCCAAATCCAAATAATAAAATGCCTCCTATAATTGAGGTCCATTTAATCATTTGACGATTCATGACTTTCCTGGTAATCGAAACAATCATTAGTAACCCAACATCATGTAATAAAATGCCCGTTAAAATCCCTATCGCTGCGATGATAAAACCGACCGATTCATTCGTCACATAGGAGTCTGCTAACACAGCGCCAAATACGGATATCCAAAACACTAAATTCCCTGGCGATACGGCTACAAATAAACCATTTCGATACGTTTTCGAAAGTGATTTATTCACCTTTTCACCCGCTAATGTAATATCTTGATCAGCATTTTTAATAGAGTCATAGGCTAACATAAATAAGAAACCGGCTCCAATGATCCACAATGGCAGCTGGACATAAGGCAAGGATAAAATCTTTGCTAGTCCAAAATAGAGAGCCAATATGAGTAGCACATCAATAGTCATGCCACCAAGACCTACAGCCCATCCGTGAAAAAAACCATTTTTTAAACCTTGTTTCGTCATTTCGACCGTGATTGCTCCAACGGGTAAAGCAATCGATAAACCAACCAAAACAAACTTCAAATATACATCCAAAAGTCATAACTTCTTCCAAACACTATTTGTATATTAATTCTCCGTTTGAAATAATTATACATAACTTTCGTGTTTAATCAACCAAAATAAAAACGGTTCTCTTTTTATTTTTGGCTCTGTTAAATTTCAATGTTGATTATACGTGTAAAAAATAGAACTTCTATAAAAGCGGATGTTCTATTTTTTATTTGCTTCTTTAACTAACGCACCTGTTAGTTCAACAAGGTTTTAGTAATTTTTCAAGTACAATAGGACCCGTTTTCTTTGTCTTTGTATTGACTGTCCGAACTTTGATACGAGTAGGTCGCATTATAGGAGAAACTTCATCCAAATTCCCAGCCCAAGTAGTTTCTCCATATTTAGTTAAAGGAGACAATGAGAAAATCCAACTTATTTCTTTCGGAATATATGCTAATACTTCATAACCATCATAATCCCCAAAACTAGATGGTGTTGGTAAATGAAGTGCGTGAACACTGAGACTTGTTCGTTCATCATTAAACTTTCTTTCAATATTATAAATCAGTGCTACTCCTCTGGCATTTTTAGGTACGTTTTTTGTTGGTTCAAGTATTGCTGAACAAGGTGGCAACTCTTCAATTTTATTCTCAGAGTGTATTTGTGTAGGAAGAAATCCTAAAACGAAGATAAGGCTAAAAAGCAACTTTTTCATTTCTGATTCTCCTCAAATTTGTTTAGCATCATTATTCCCCAAAACTCCATATTTATTGTATTTCAATTGCTCCTTGTTGAACTATACTACGACATTAGTTGAATAAAAAACAAAATTTATATCGTGAACTTCGATAACCTAAGTGAATTATATGTTTCTATATTTTGTATTAGATTTCCTTTAATAATCAAGTCTTTCAAAGTGACTTCGCTTCTCTGGTGTTGAACACTTTCTAATACTTAGAACCAAGTAAGATAATTGTCTAAATATTTGGTTGCAACCCCGTTAAATCGTTGTATCCACGCTTTAAGTCTGCGGTGGTAATTGTTGACGTTCTGAATGTGATAAAGCCCCTTTGTGCGAAGTTTATCATCAGACTTGAACTGATTATTCATACCTTTTTCGGCAGCATCTGTTTTAAAAGCACGCCAAGAGTCGGTGCATAAAACGTTTTCACTTGAAAGTTTATGTCCGATGGCTTTGTCTAATAGTTCTTTCGTTAATCTACCCATTCCTAGTGTCTGCGAAAAGGTCAACTTATGCAACTAAAACACATACTTGTTCGTTGCTCACTCCACGTTTCTTTGTGGAACTTTCTGTCTTTAATTTTTCTTTGTCCTTTTTCTGAGTACAGAAAATAGGTCTTGTTCATTTCGACGATACCTTCAAAATTCGATATATCTATTTGTTTTAATGATGATAAAAGTTTGTGCCTCCAGTAGAATAGTGTGACGTAAGATACATTACCAACTAATTCAGCGGACTTACGCAATGAGTATCCTTCTACCATACATTCTACAAATTTTATCCATTGGTTAAGACGACGAGTTCGATAAAGTGCGGTATTTGTAAGGTCAGTAAATGTAATTTTGCACGATTTACAGCGATACCGTTGTTTTTTAACTTCTTCACCATCAACAAAAGTTGAATATTTACCAAATCGAACAATATGCTCTGACTCGCAATCAGGACAATGTTAGCCACTTTTATTTTTACGCTCAGATATTTCTTGAAGAACAGTTCCTGTCGAGGACGATGCAGTAAGAGCATCAATTAAATACTCTCGTAGTCGATGTTTCTCTGCTGGATTTAATTTTTGAATGGCTTTTAGAATTTCAGTTGCTCTCACATTCATCACTAACTTTTAAATAGTTGCATCAATCATAGAACATTAGTTCCAGTAAATCAATTTTCAACAACAAACATTAACAGAGCCTTATTTTTAAACATCCACATAAAATTTAGGAATGTAAAAAATTCCATACTGCTTGACTAAAAAGGTTTCTAATTCTGATTGAGTAGCTGTATCAAATGGTGGTATCGTTAGCTCATACAGTTGTGCATTATCACCAATATCATTCCAACTTTCAATTTTTTCAAATTCTGTTTTAAACGCTACAATCGGATGCCCAAGTAAAAATAAATGCGTTCGCAATGCAATTGTAGGTGACATAAATAAACATAACATAATCAATACTAGTGCCATGAAAACAAGCCATCTCTTTTTCAATGTACTCCCCCATTTCAAAATACTTTATGGTGAAATTGCTTTTTGAACATTAATCGTTACAATCATTTTTTGACTCACTGATTTCGTCAATTTTCTTATTTATAATTGGCAATAGTATAGATACAATCAAAAATCCGCCACTATCCATCGCTGCACTCTCAATATGTTGGTCACGGACATAATATTGAATGACAAATAACAGTAAAGACAAAATAAACACAAATATTGTATATTTCATCAAATCCCACCCCACTTCTTACTCACTGCTTGAAAATGCACTGATTTTTTTATTCATTTTCCGCGCTTCATGTCGGTTGTATAAATAGAATAAAAACCAAACGAATGTGAACATCAAAATATTACCGATGATGATGCCTATTAGAGAAGGAACCGATGTGACTGGAATCCACTTCAAAGAAAAGGCAACGATAAAAAACGTACTTAATCCTACACTAAAATGGATGAAAGTTTGTTGTAAAAATGTTAAACGTTCGATACTGTAAACAATCGATGTTGTCGCACAACTAATACCTACCAGAATAGAACCGAATACATGACCGAGATAGTTTTCAGCTAATACTTGTAAAAAAGCATCGCCTCCAATTACATAGCCAATGACATTCATAAACACAAAAGCTGTACACCCCCAACTAACACCAAACAGTAAATACTTCATCATATGCATGGACGTTAAACCCCCAATCGCTCTTTAAATTTCTTCCGGTAATTTCTTGTAATTACTTCTTTTATGCCCATCACCAGCTCCACTTCCATTGTGCCGTTAAACGCTGCTTCAATATGTTTAATTTTTCGGATATTAATAATGGCAGATTTTGAAATGCGAATAAAACCTTTCCCTAATTGCTCTTCCAGTTCATATAAAGGTTTATTGACGATGTATCGTGTTTTAGCTACATCATAAAGCACCAGTTCCCTACCTTCTGTACAAATAACAACAATCGTTTCAAGGTCCATCATATACGTTTTATTGTCATGCTGGGCCGTCAATATATACGTGTCATTTTCACTTTGCAACAGCGAAATGGCTGCTTGAATATTCGGTGTTAACTTGGCAGTATGAATTTCTACATATGGTTCTTCACACTTCGCATCAATTTTCAACTCCACCCGCATTCACCGCTCCCCCCTTATACTAAAAATTATAGCATACAAATTTTTCTAAAAAATGCATCTTAGCCCCCTATATGGCAACTTACACAGCGCTTTAAACATCATGCCATTAGGTTATAAATTAAGCCGGATAACAAAGAAAACATCCCTCGCGGATATACCCATTTACATAAACTTTACTTTAAATTTGCTTTATACTAAAAATTAACTATAATGGTAGATGTAGTGTCTTTAATGCTTGCAGAAAATAAAAACTATCACTTCTTTTTCCAGTAAGATTTCACTGGGGTTGTTTTCTTTTTATTTGAGGTACGGGTTTAGTGTGTAAACGATAAGTTGCATTCTTGAGTCGATTGATTGTTCCAACACAATCAGCTGAAAAATAACATTGGAAGGAATTGAGGAAGTATGAGTATTGTTTTACAAGCGACAAAGCGTGAGGCAGGATCTCGTTCAATTTTACGCGAGATTCGAGAAAATGGCGGTGTACCCGCAGTTGTCTACGGCTACCAAACAGATACGACACCGATTTTTGTCGATGCAAAGAAGGTTTCGAAAATGATTGTAGCAAATGGCTTAAATAATATTTTTAAGCTAGCAGTAGATGAGCAAAGTGTTAATGCTGTTATTAGTGAAGTACAGCGTTGCGCATTAAAGAATACTATTACCCACGTTGATTTCCAAGCGATTAATATGTCGGAGGAATTGGAAGTGGACGTACCGATTGTATTAACAGGCGAGTCCATTGGGGTTAAAGAAGGTGGCATTTTAATGCAACCAAACTTAACAATTAGAGTGAAGGTAAAGCCTGCGGAAATCCCTGAATCAATTGAGATCGATATCTCTCACTTAGCTATTGGTAGTTCCATAGCGGTTGTCGATATTCGAACGCAGATTGGCTTTGATATTGTGACAGAAGATGGTTATACACTCGCTATAGTGATTCCTCCAACAGTAGCAGAAGCTGCGGTTGAAGAAGAAGCCGGGCAAGTATAAAAGAATAAATACGTATAAGGGTGTTGACGATTGTCACATCCTTTTTTGCTTCTTTCATTATATTGATGCAGCTGAGTTGACATTATATTTACGCGGCTTTGGATGTGATTTACGCGAGTTGACGAATCTTTTACGCGGGTTTCTGATGGTTTTACGCGCTTTTACGGTTTCCATCTAAACTATTATTTCCTCTCTGGAAATAAAACATAAGAAATACTGATTGCCCCATCAATCAGCACAACAAGTCCCCAAAACTTCAGCATTTGCTGTAATGTTGTCGTATCGCCTGCTTGGCCGATATATTGAATCATCGCCCATAGCAACCCGCCCCCGATGGCATATGCCACAATATGCCGAGTCCATAGCTTTACCTCATGGATGCCTTTTGCTCTACCGACGAGCGGTTCATTTGTGTTCGGCTGTTTTACTATCCAAAGGCGAAACTTTTCATCTGCCCAATTAATGATTGTTTTGCCATATGCAACGGAAACACCGATATAAATGGCCGCAATACCATGCACAGCGGTAGCAGCTTGCCCGTTCTTTAAATCGATTGCTGTTAAAATGAATAAAGCTAAATCAATGATAGGCGTTAGTAAAAAGAACACGATACTTAATCGTTCTTTCTTTAGTATGTACCGCGCCATAAGCCCTGCTGTAATGGCAATCCAAAATGCAATTTCAGCAAGAATAATCCAGGTAACCATGCTCGCTCTCCCCTTCTCTTTTTCCATGCCCATTATACAAAAAGCAATATTTACCTATACGGATAACATCGCTAAAAGTTTCAAGAGCGCAAACGATTGCCTAATTAGTCAATGTGGCTTACAAGTAGATTTGCCCAAAAAGCTTCTACTTTTGTACGCTTAAAAAAGCGGTGAAATGGCTCATTCTCACGAGCAAATTCATTATATATGTGAAGCATTGCTTGTAGGAAGGCTTCAATATTTTCTACCGATATATTTTTCGCAAATAATTTTCCGGCTTGTGCATGCCTGCCCATGGGGATAGCTCCAACATACACGTCAAAGCTCTCTTGTTGGTACACAAGTCCAATATCATCGTACATTGCGTTATAGCATGCAGAGGCGCAGCCATTTACATTCATTCGAAGTCGATTCGGTACAGCTTGTCCAATGAATGTTTTATAAAGGGCTTCCATAATCGCTGCGGCTTCCATTTTCTCACCATCACAGAAGTCACATGCTTTCATATCTACAACCGCGCCGTGCTTTGCAATATATAACCCTGCATCCTCTAGTTGCTGCTGGATTTCTAATCGTTTTTCTGTAGGGATAGATATAAGTAAATAATACGAAGCAGAATATTTAATCGCCCCATCCTCCCCCACGATTTCCGCTATTTTTTGCAATTGTGCAGGTGTGTAATGTTTATTAATCACCCCTGGACTAATCGCTAAGCGTGTATATGAACTTTCCTTATTTAATGTCGCAAATGTATGTTCTGGCACATTTTTAGTAAATGCATTGCGCCCCATAGTACGTCCTCCTTTAGATGAAAATAAGCTAGCAAAACGCTAGCCTATCTCTACTTATTGAAAGCTTTCTGGATAAAAGCCTTCCGCTAAAATTTTAATGGCCTCGGCTGCACGTACACCTTCTGATGCAGCTGATAATGGTAAAATAACAAAGCGTTCATTTAACACCGCATCCATTTCTTTTAATGCTGGGTCATTTTTTAAGAACGCTATTTTTTCTTCCGCTGTTGTTGAACCGTAATCAATGACGACAATTACTTGCGGGGCACGTTCAATAGCATCTTCTTTTGATACCGTTGTCCAGCCAGACTCGACATCACCAAAAACATTTTGTCCTCCTGCAATTGTCACTAGCTCATTCATAAAGTTTTGAGCTGCTGTAAATACATCTTGCTCTCCACTATCATACACAAGTACACGTAATGGCTCCGCTTGCTCAGGCAATTTTGCACGAACTGCCTCTACATCACTTTCCATTTGTTCAATTAATGCTTCCCCACGATCTTCTACACGGAAGATTTTTGCGATATTACGAATATCGGTGAAAATGTCCTCTAATGTTGGATTATTCATACTTGAAGATGTATGTAAATACGTGTGAATGCCTAACGCCTCTAGTTCCTCTACTGTCCCAATGCCTTTTTCACTAAAGCCACTTTTCCAGCCTGCATATAAAAAATCTGCCTCTGCATCAATCACTTGCTCTTTTGTTGGGTATTGTTCTGCTAATACCGGCACTTTCGCATAGGTCTCTTGCAGTGGTTCGTAAATTTCATCATCTAAATAAGCCGTACCTACCATCGAATCCTCTAAGCCTAATGCTAGCATAATTTCTGTTACGTGTTGGTTTAAGGAAATCGCTTTTGTCGGTGCTTCCTCATACACTTGTGTTGTGTCATTATTTTCAATCGTTACAGCAGTTTCTTCCGCTTGTGCAGGTGCTACTTTCTCTTGCTTGCCTTCTTCGTTGTTACAAGCACCTAAAATGCTCAGTGCCATAACTGTGATAAACACAAACCATATGTTTTTCAATTTTTTCATATTAATCTCCCTTTATTTTTCATTTTATATAGAAAGAAGCGTAGGCTTCCTCACGATCTATAACATTGATTCTGGTATATAAAATAATTGTGGCTTCTTCGTAATTGGGTGAATACCGATTTCCGCATGTACGCCAAAAACATCGCGTAAAAGCTCTGGTGTAAGCACCTCTAACGGCGTACCATAAGCAACGACTTCCCCTTTTTTCATCACATAAATTTTGTCGCAATACGTAGCAGCAATATTTAAATCATGGAGTGCCGCCATAATCGTAATAGGTAAACTCCGAATTAAATCCATTAATTGCAGCTGATGCTGGATATCTAAATGATTCGTTGGCTCATCTAGCACCATCACTTGCGCTTGCTGTGCCAATGCTCTTGCCACAATGACACGCTTCTTTTCTCCACCCGACAATGAGCTGAAATGACGCTCACTCAGATGGGCGATTCCTGTTTGCTTCATCGATTGCTCTACAATTTGGCGATCCTCTGGGGTATCTCGTTCAATCAATCGTTTATGCGGTGTACGCCCCATTGTGACTAAATCCCTCACCGTAAATTCAAACAATACAGGTGTTTCTTGCCCGACGACCGCTAACTGCTTTGCGACAGCTTTTGCTGGTTTCGTTAGCATGTCCTCGCCAAAAAGAAAAACTTGCCCTTCATTTGGCTGCAACATCCGATACATATTTTTTAATAATGTCGATTTGCCGCTACCATTAGGGCCGATCAACCCTACAAATTCACGCTCTTTCACATGTACAGACACATTATGTAAAATCGTTGCTTGTCCAATGGCATAAGAAAGATTTTGTGCAACATATACCATTTTATTCACCCTCCCCAAATGAGTAGGTTTGTTTGCGCAGCATCCAAATAAAAAATGGACAACCGCATAATGCTGTAATAATTCCAATCGGCATTTCTTCAGGGGCAATAATAATCCGTGCTAACGCATCTGCCCAAACAAGGAAAATCGCGCCGAGTAAAGCGCTAATGGGCAAAACAAATTTGTAATTGGAACCAACGAGCATTCGGACAACATGCGGAATAATTAAGCCAATAAATCCAATTGCACCACTGACAGCAACAAGAACCCCTGTTAAAAGTGAGACTAATAAAATGAGTAATAAACGAAACCTCTCTAAGTTCACACCTAACGTGAGTGCCGATTCTTCTCCAAGTAAGAGTAAGTTCAAATGACGCGCATGAATGCGTAATACTACATACACAACGACAAATACAACAATCGGCAGCATTAAATTACTCCACTTCGCACCGGCTAAACTGCCCATCATCCAGTGCATCACCGCTTTAATACCGCCCTCTTCCTTAGACATGAGCAGCATAAAATTGGTCATCGCAGATAGCACAAGTGACACGGCAATCCCAGCTAATAACAGACGAATGACAGACACCCGCCCCCCGACTCTTGATAATAAAAAGACAATGACAACAGCAATCGTTGCCCCGATAAAGGCCGCAAATGATAGCGCATACATCCCTAAAAAGGAAAAGGCACCAAGTAAAATGACCGCGGTGGCACCAACGGAAGCACCCGATGAAATCCCTAAAATATACGGATCCGCTATCGAGTTCCGCACCAGTGCTTGAATCGCTGCACCCGAAATAGCAAGTCCTGCCCCGACAACCATCGCTAGTAGCACGCGGGGTGTCCGAATTTGCCAAATAATAATTTCTTGGGATCGGCTCCAGTCCGCTTCAATCCCAAATATATTCCACGGCAAATGCGATAAAATAACCCGCCAAACGGTCCCAGGTGTAATAGAAACAGAACCAATCATAACGGCTATTGTCATGGAAATCATTAAAGCAATGAGCAAAATCATTACAAGAATAACAAAATGAATCTTTCCTTTTTTCTGCACACTAAGCTCCTTTCAAAGGTTTTATTTCTCTTCTTGTTCCCGCTTATTACAAAGACAAATAAAAAATCTCCTTGAATCCAAGGAGATTGTCATAGCGAAATAAAGGGTATATTTGCCCTACTCACTACAACCATCCTCGTGGTTCTATGTAAATGCTCGACTATTACCGGCAGGTCTCCTGGCTCATCATCAACGCGCTTCACAGCCTTCCCAGTTTCCCAGTGGCATTTGTGAGTTACTCCGATTTACAGTTGCGGGACAGCGTCGGATTTGCACCGACTTCCCTTTTAAGCAAATAACAAAATAGTATTTGCACCAATAATATGATATTTTTTTGTAATTCTTACAGTAACAGAATCTATCATAATTCACAATACCTTTAATAAATTCTGAATATTCCGTGTGGACAAATAGTATTTTTCACCTTAAATGACTGCCTGATAAAGCAAGTGAATTTTGACATAAGTGTCCACAACTAAAGTCGTTATACAATACTTCAGTCCTACTCAAAGCCCTTATGCTGAAGTACACTCAATTTTAGCTAAACTCATTCTTCAATATTGAAGATGTTATTCTTTTCTTCATACTCACAAATTTAAACGCTGAAAAACATTTAGTTAATTAAGCTGAATTTTTATCCTTCTTTTCAAGGGACCTATTCTCCGTATATAATCCCATGGTCAACTCTTACATCCCCTTTGAACTTTAAAACATCGTTATCCAAATAGTAACCGCAAAAACAATTAAAATGATACCTAGAACACGGTCAAACCAATGCATATAACGTTGATAGATTTTTCTAAAAAAACTATTTGAAATAAGTATAGCTAATAAAATAAACCAAAGCCCCACTGCCACAATGATTTCTCCACCATATATCCACCCCGTCCACTTTGAAGTGTTTGGTCCGATAAATTGTGAAAAAATACTTAAGAAGAATAATGCCGATTTAGGATTCAGTACATTACATAAGAAACCTTCACGAAAGCATCGCATCACAGACTCTTTCAATAAACGGTCCATACTTTTAGCATTTGAATTCTCTAAGCGAGCTTGTGATTGGATTCCTTGCCAGCCTAACCAAAGTAAATAAGTAGCACCCGTAAGTTTAATGACATTAAAAACAAATGGTAGTTTTTCCAATATGATAGTAAAACCTAAAATAGTATAGGTTATATGAACAATTAATGCACTTGCAATACCTAAAGCCGTAGCTATACCATATTTTCTTCCTGCTCCTAAACTATTTTTAATGACGACTACAAAATCAGGTCCCGGTGATAGAGCTGCTAAAATGCCTACTACAAAAACTTCTATATACATAAAAATAGCTCCCTTATTTCTTCACATTCCGTACAATATAAGTTAATAAATCATCACCTTGCCATAATGAATTAAGCATGTCGCCGCCTACTTTGTCACTTACAACTTTCATCATCATATCGTGTCGAATATATTCTTTTGCCAGCAGAACTAACATTGGTTCAGTTGTTTGAATTGCTTGAGGAATTTGCCCATTAACAAAGCCGCCAATTAGGACTTCTTGATTATCCTGTATAACAATCGTTAATCTTTTACTCATTCTACTTTCTTCAATGACAGCAGTATCTCGACGATGGTAAAACGTTTCGCCAAATGAGTCAGTCTCCTGATTAGTAAAAAGCATTGAATATAACTTAATTCCTTTTTCGCCTTGTTCTAAGGCAGGAGTCCTTAATTCATCTAGTTCCTCTTCCCATGCAGAAAGCCATATTTCCTCCTTCGCTGCTAGCATTAATTTTTGCATAGCATTAATGATCTTCTTTCTCCCTTCAATATGCTTAATCACATTCACTTCTACAGGCTTTTCAATCCCTTGCAATTCTTTTTCTAAAGAAGTAAGTGTGTCCTCTGTTTGTCTTCTACGATTCATAACTAGTTCTTTTACTGCAACTGGCGTATATGTAGGTGGTTCAGTTCGAAGCTCTATAATTGCTTCTTTTGCTACTAATTTTGCAATGACTGCATAAACCATTGAGCGTGGTACACCACTTTTTTTACTAATTTCATAACCATTTATTGCAGGCTCCTTCAGCAGCGCTATATAAACCTTAGCTTCGTTTTTTGAATAGCCGATCTCTTCAAATTGCTCAATTAAATGTTCCATAACACCCTCCTATTAGTAGTAATATATATAACTACTATAATTAGAGCGCTACCTCATGTCAATAAATAGAATCAGAAAATTCTATCTCATAAGATTTCCTATCCATATTCGGTAGTTGCTTTGGATTGAAATTTCTCCGACAAAAGACGATAGTGTGATGCCACATTGTTATTAACATACAAGGATATTTTTTATAATTATTGCTCTTTAATGTAGAATTATTAATAAAATTTAATAGTTAATGCGTTGATTAGAATGCCTCCCTGCCCCCTCTTATTACCCCCAATGATTTTAAACTTATCTATGCATTGAATTCATTAACTGGAAGAAGTATTCCGTTTTATGTGTCTTATGTAGTTTGTACCACGAATACAATGTATCTGGTGCAAATACATCTAAAATTTTCAGCACTTCCTTCGCAAATTCCAGAGGGGCTGTTCCTGATGCTGTCACTAAATTCGCATCAGATACGGCGGGTGCCGTATCATAAAACTTTTCTCCTTTATAATTAGGACAAACCATTTTCATATACGCTAAGTCATTGCTTGTATGCTTTCTAGAATCAAAGCATCCTATATTCGCTAGTGCCTCTGTTGCCCCACAAATGGCAGCAACTATAGTGCCTAGCTTTAAAGCTTCTACAATTTTTTTCAAGATAGGCTGATGAATATCTTCTCTCCAAGTATCTCCCCCAGGTAAAATGATAAGATCTTTACGCTCAAGGTTACATTCATCAAGGGAAATATCTGGTTTTATATTTAGCCCCCCCATTGTAGAGATCATTTCTTTCGTAGCACCTACTGTAATGACTTTTAAAGGGGCTAGATTTTTTTTGAAGTATCTTCCTGAGCTTAACTCAGCAATTAAATGTCCATATTCCCAGTCTGACATTGTATCAAATACATAAAGATAAACTTTTATTGTTTGCATCTATTAGATCTCCCATCACTATTAATATTGCCTATTATAATAAAACTTCCCTGACAGCTAGTGTCAGGGAAGTTTTCATACTTGATGAAATTGTATTAGTTCAGATAACACTTCAATCATTCTTTTCTTAAGGCTTTTTGGCTCAATAATGTGAATAGATTTGCCATACGGTAGAAGCAAATAAGGTACATGTGTATGTATAATCTCTTTTTCAAGAAGGAATACTGCCTGGTTTGCAGTTCGTTCTTGCAAATAATTCCCTAAAAACCAGTGCTGGCACACGTCATTCAGCGTACTTTCGTTTCCATCAATGACTAACTGCATAAACCCTTCCTGATCTTCTATCGTAGGAAGAAGGTTTTTTAAAAAATAATCACGTGCTGAAAAATTTTCTAGTTGGTTAAACTTATTTTCAGTTACCACTAGACTTTCCATTCTCTCTACTTTAAAACTACGAATATCATCCCTAAGATGACAAAACCCAATAACATACCACTTATTATTCCAATAAATAATTCTGTATGGATTGACCAATCTATACTCTGATTGCTCTTTGCCCCTTTTGTGGTATCGAATTTTTATAGAATATTCATTAGCTATTGCCTGTTCTAGCTCCCTCAAAACAGGTTCTAGTGAGGAGGAACTTATTCGACTGAAGACTTCAAGACTAGTTACATGTTGGCTTACCTTTGTTTCTTGCTCTTGGTTTGAATAGTTGCTTAGCTTCGAAATAGCTCGATTTAATGCTTCTCCTCCGTAATATCCAGCTTCTTTTGCAAAAACAGCAGCGTGAACTAGCGATGTTTGCTCTTCAAAATCAAAGAAAAGAGGTGCTTCAATAAAATGATTCAATAAAGTATAGCCACCGTTATGCCCTGTATCTGAAATTATCGGTACACCACTTGTCGAAAGTGTATCCATATAACGATACACAGTCCTTATATTCATCTCTAACTTTTCTGAAATTTGTTTTGCAGTAATTTTTTCACCTGAGCTAAGCATCCAGAGAATCGCTAGTACATTGTCCATTTTCGGCATATACAGTCACCTCATTATGAAATTTAATTAAATCCTATTACTATGGCGTACTAGAATAAAAGTAGCTACTGATTCATATTAAAAAATCATTTCTCTAATTTTACACGTATAGTCGCCTATCCTCTCATTTTGATAATTAACCTGCAATTACAAATCCCAACTAATCAGTACATACCAATCATTTAGAATCATGATGAATTGGTAATCCAGCAGCTTCGATTGGACCTTTCGTAATAATTTTAATTAAAATAGTCGTTATTTCTTTTGGAGATTGCTTCATGCCCTCATTTAACCAATACTGAATGACCCCTAAATGCGCCGAACTAACATAGGTCGTCAAAATATCGATCGGAATAGCAAACTTGGACGTATCCATTTTAGAAATAAAGTGACTCCATAAGTTATCCAACATGACTTGCTTCATTTTTCCGTGGAAAGAAGGGTCGCCATTCGGCCCTAAAATGACACGCATAAACAGTGCATTTTCTTGAAAACACTCAAAAAATCGGACAAAAAGCGGAAAATACATTTCTTCTTTTAATAAAGAACGCAGATCCGATACCGATAGATTCTTCCCAATTTCCCTTAATTGCTCTAGGATTTCATTTTCACATTGCTCCAATAAATCATATTTATCTTGATAATGTAGATAAAATGTACCCCGATTAATATTTGCTCTTTCTGTCAAGTCTTGCACGGTTATCGCATCAAAGCTCTTTTCCTCAAGTAAGGTTGTAAAGGCTTGCCTAATTTCTTTTTTTGTCTTTATTACTCTGCGATCTTGTTTTGAAGATGTCAAAAAAATCCCCTCTTTTCATATTTTAATGAACAGTTTTTACAACCCTGTTGAGAAATCAACAGAGTGCCTTTTATTGTTGATGGTTTTCTTTTATAGATTGAATATAATATACAGTGTGCACATTAATCAACAGTCTGTTTATTATCTAAAAATAAGGAGATGAAATTATGAAGATGAATAAATTTTTAATCTCGGCACCGATTGTGTCCTTTATCATTCTATTTATTTTTGTTTGTACGCAAATTCCAATCGTTAATCAATCAGCAAAAAACCTGCCAATCGCTATTGTCAATGAAGATTCAGGTGTAGGCGAAATCAATATGGGGAATAACATCATTCAGCAATTAACCGCGCAAAATCCAGCAAGTGAAGAATCAATGATTGCGTGGAAGATTGTTAATTTAGAAGAAATGCAGCAAGGAATGGATGATCAAAGCTATTACGGCGCGATTGTTATTCCCGAGAATTTCAGTGAAAACTATACATCGTTCCAAACGGCTACCCCGCTATCACCTGAAATCAACCTGTACGTCAACCAAGGGAAAAATGCTACAGTAGCAACTAACGTCAATCAAGCTTTAAATAGCATCGTTAACGGCATAAATGAAAAAATCAGTAGTGAACTACTTGCGACATTCCAAGCTCAAAATGTCTCATTATCAGTGGATCAAGCATTACTTTATACAGCGCCTATTACATCTTCCACAACAATGCTTCACCCTACTGGTTCAATGGGGAATGTTCCATTATCGTTATTTCAACCGATTTGGATGGGCAGTTTGTTCGGCGCGATGTTCCTATGGTTTGCAATGAGAAACCGAACATTTAATAGTAAGATGGAACAACTGAAAGCTAGATTGCTTCAAATCGGTGTTAGTTTCATCATCGGCATTGTCGTTGGCTTCGGCTTAACATGGCTAGCTACAAGTATTTTAAATTATGAGTTTCCTAGCTTTACGAATACAGCACTATTTTTATCCATCACATGCACGAGCTTTCTATTACTCATTTTAGCCGTTGTGACATGGATTGGTATGCCTGGCGTCCCGTTATTTGTTTTATTATTATTTTTTGGATTACCGTTACTCCAAATGACACCAGAAGTCATGCCGGTATTTTATAAAGATTGGGTATATCCATGGCTTCCAATGCGCTACATGATCGATGGTTTACGTGAATTATTGTTTTATGATGGCGCTGTGTGGAATGAATCTGCCATCGTACTTAGCTCTATCGCCATTGTTAGTGCGATGATCATACTAGCTGTAATTTGGAAACCACGGAAAGAAGAAAGTTCGATTGAAAACAGTCAGCCAGTGAATGGTTAGTTATTAAGAGAGGTATCCGATAAGCAATAGCATAAACCTCATTATTTCAATAAAAACGAAACGCTGAAAGCAATCGAAATGGGCTACTTTTCGATTGCTTTTATATCTTCAAAATTATGTTTTTTGTTAACTTTCCATAAATTTCGAACAAATACAAGGTGATTACTATAATAAATGGTATAATTACCCTCACAAAAACACTAAAAGTCTAATGAATATGTATACATATTACACAAAGGGGCCGAAGCAATGAAGAAGAACCCTATATACGTAGAAATCGATATAGATAGTACCATCAATCAAGTTTGGCACTATACACAGCAGCCGCATTTACACGAACAATGGGATTTGCGTTTCACAAAGATTTCCTATAATGAAAAAGAATATGAAGATGCCCCTCAAACATTCACGTATACAACGAAGGTTATGCCTGGGATTGCCGTCTCTGGCTGGGGTGAAAGTAAAGGTACACATGAAAAAGAAAGTGGTGTTAAAACATCTTCCCTCCATTTTGGAACACCGCAACTTATTTCTCCTATTAAGGAAGGGCGCGGCTATTGGCAGTATATCCCGAACGGTGAGCGTGTCACGTTTTTAACGCAATATGACTACGACGTCCGATTCGGTATTATGGGAAGATTATTTGATCAGCTATTTCGACCGGTTATGGGATGGGCTACAGCTCTTAGCTTTGATGTATTAACTAGATGGCTCCAAACAGGAGAAGCACCTGCTACACAGTACCGCCGTTTCTTCAGCTATTATTTTATTTGTCTATTATTTTGTTTTGTTTGGCTATACCAGGGACTTGTGCCAAAAGTGATTGGTCAACATCCACTTGAAATTGAGATGCTAGCGAATCTTTCACCACTGTCAGCACAACAAGCGACTACGACCATTTTTTTGATAGGCATTTTAGAAATGATAATAGGCATATTGTTCCTTATTCCTAAATGGCATAAGTATTTGTTGATGACGCAGATTGTCAGTTAGTGCGGTGTTCGCAGCCCCCCATGTTGCGATAGCGCCGTTCAATGTCATTACATTCAATCTCGCACTTTGGGTACTTTCAATCGTCGCCTGGCTATTAAGAACGGAGTTGCCAACAGCGAGAACTTGTAAACGAAAAAGAGGTGCTTAACATGATTTATGAAACACTTTTAGCAGACGATTTTCAACGTCTCCATCCGAAACTGCAAGAAAGGTATCGTCTCCCTTTACAAGAGCCCTTTTATGCAAAAGGTACGATGCACGTGATTCGTTCTGGACCGTCCTTTTTACGTCCGATGTATGGATTATTTACGAAAAATCGGTTTTTATTTCCCGAAGACGGTGAAATGATCCCTTTTACGATTTCAAATACATGCCACATGAACAATCAAAACGAAGCCGAAGTTTACTGGGAACGGACTTTTTTCTTTCCAAATGCGGCTCGGAAATTTAATGCTACCATGACTGTCGATTTAGACCGGCAAATCGTAAAGGATTATTTGGGTGATCCGGCATTGTTTTATTCAGATTTAAAGTTTGATGTTACGAAGGATGGATTTTTAATGATTCGCTCCGAGCAACAGCGAATTGTTGTTGGCCAAAAAGAGCTGTCATTACCAAAAAAATTGATGGGGCGAGTCGTGGTGACAGAGGGCTATGATGATGCACTTGACGTTTATACCATTCATGTATCCATCTTTAATGACTTCATTGGAAGGATGATGATGTATGCTGGACAGTTTACGCCGTGTGCTCCTTAGACCTTTAACTATGATCGGCATCGTTTGCATGATGTCCCTTATCCTTTTCAATGGACCAACCTCTATATACCATTATTTAACAATAGCACAGTTATTATTTGTACCTATTGTCGTAGAGCAGCTGGTGTTGTTGAAAAGATGGCAAAAAATCATTATCGGCATCGGACAATTCAGTGTCACCATACTCTATTTTTCACAGCATGAAGGGGTAATACTATTTTGCATCCTCGCTTATTTAATGAGTACATTTACTATTGCATTGCTTGGCATTGAACGATTTTTAAGACGTGGCTTTGTTAATACTGCTGAGATAATGATTGATATTGGATTAGTCTACCTGGTAATGGGTGGGCTATGGTTTCTAGCATTCCATTTACAAATTGATACAGGCTTCAGTCCAATCATTACTTGGTTAACAGCGATTCATTTTCACTACTCTGCATTTTTACTATGTATTTCAGTTGGGTTAATTGGTCGCCTGTACATGACGCGCTATTACCGTTTTTGCTGTACTGTTATTGCGGCAGGACCTATGTTAGTGGCGGTCGGCATTACATTTTCTAGAATCGTTGAAATATTAGCTGTTAGTTTATATGTCGTAGTGATTTTTAGTATTAGTTATTTGGTGATGAAATGGAAGCTACCTAGGTGGCAAGGATTGTTTATCCGCCTCGCCTTTTCAACATTGTGCTTCACCATTATTTGGTCACTCTTATATGCTTTTAGTAATTTAACTGGAATAGTGCTTGTAGACATTCCTACTATGCTCGATTTCCATGGCATATTTAATTGTTTAGGATTTGGTCTCGTCATTGTACTTGCTTGGAGTCTTTCTATTCCACCAACAAAACACCAGGATTACCTCTTCCCTGTTAGTCAAATACGCGGAAGACTCATTACTTCTAATGAGCCCCATCCAGGTTTAGTCGACGATATGGCTGATTTCATTGATAAAGAAAAGATACCTGCTTTAATATGTGATTTTTATGAACAGACAACTCATTTTCACTTAACGGCGTCTGTCCAATGGGCAACATGGTTTAAACCAATGGCATTTATTTATCAATTTATTAGCCGGCGTATGGGCCAACTCAATTTACCATACTCGTCACGGTCTGCTGTGATGGACGGACAAATATGGAAAGTGAACGCGATGCTCGATGGTCGTGAAAAGCCTCGTGTCTGGCAACGATCCATTCAAGGGCAACCCGTTTTTAATGCTATTTATTCACAGCATCAATATGAGAATCAGCGATATATGAACATCGCTCTGCCACTCCCCTTCTCATCTATGCACGGCATCTTACAACTTTCCACCAAAAATAATCGCCTGTATTTAACGAGTGATGTACAAGGTGATGCTGGCACTTATTTAGCCATTGGTAAATCTATTTTCAAAATGCCCTTACACGAATATTTTGTGATGCGAGAGGAACAAGAGAGACTAATAGCTACACATGAGATGACGCTGTTTGGCAAAGCATTTTTACATATCGACTATACGATTCGACGAAAAGACAATATGTATTAAATAAAACAAGAAGCCTTCGAACGATCCAAACTTCAATTTTACGAACAATTATCATCTACCTAATTTTTTGATTACTTATTTATCTTTCTATATCGATATATATCATCAACTAATATCTACTTTATGAATAGTACGTAGTAAAACCGACAAAATAATTGTCGGTTTTACTACGTAATCATCAAAATAAACATTTTATTTCTTCACATACTATTCCAATAAATAATTAAAATACTAATAAAAACAGATAACGTAAAACTTTTTTTAAAAAAAGGAATAAATATTCCGTAAAATACAAAAAATAATTTCTTCGTTATAATTTATTCTTATTTCAATCTATTTAGTAAAAACCCTCCTTTAAATGAATTTGGTTCGTAAGTGACTACAAATGCAGTAGGTTCATAACTACTTATAATTTCATTTAACTCCTTAACACGGTTTCTCTTAGCTAAAATTTCATATTTATACCTTTGGCTATCTCTTCCTTCACCGACATAAACAGTGACTGCAAACCCCTTTGCTCTGATAAATTCTAAGAAGGCATTATTTCTTGAATTAGTGTTAATCGTTACATACACATACCCAATTGCTAATTTATTTTCAATCCTTGTACCAACAATTAAGCCTAAACCAAACCCTAAAGCATATACAATCATCGCTAATAAACTTTGATCTCCACTAAATACTAAAGACAATCCAAAGACATAAATCAACATTTCAAAGAAACCTATTATCGATGCAAATACAGGTAAATTTTTCACTAAAAAAATTGTTCTTAAAGTTAGCAATGGTACATACACAAGTTGCAAAAATAATATCAATATAATATTTTGCATTTAATCCCTTCTCCCTTTAAATATTTAATAGTATAGTACGAATATACAGTACCCACTTTCTATTCGTAAACACCAAAAATCTAATTAAATAGAATATTCAGTTTTTAATACGTACTTTATATCTAATTCAAAGAAAGATATAGATTGGTTCTTTTTGTAGCTACTCCAGTTTATTCCTATAAGCCCTTATTGATAACATTTTTTACCACAACTAATTTTATCCACAAAATTCTCTCTTTAAATCATTTTATCAACAAAATTTGCTAAAAAGGTCTTTTTTTCCTAAAACAAAGAAAACAAACGTTCTTTTCGAAAGGTATTTCCATGCAAGAATCTTTACCAAACCGTTTCATTGTATGTATCGATGTGAAAAACATTTATGCGAGTTGTTTAGCTTTGCTTGAGGGTTTAGACGTTATGAAAGTGACTACTGCTGTTATTGATAACTTTCAACAACTAGGAAGTGTTGTGCTCGCGGCATCACACCCAATGAAAGAACGATTTGATATTAAAACAGAAGCAGAAGATAAGTGCCATTTAGGTGGATAGGTGCTGCACCACAAAAGTTAGAATAAAAAATCCACTCTTGCTGTCAAAGTGACGGATACAAAATGTCAGTATACGAGCCAGATGTTTTAAAAGGAGGAGCAAATGAAAAGTTCTGATGCTCAGTTGAAAAATCGTGGAAAGATTACAATGGAAGATTTGCAACACTACAATAATCATACCAAAATGGAACTCTTGAAAATGATGAAATCCAAAGAAGCATACAAAAGAACAATCGCTGTAAAATTACTATCAGAGAAACATGATTTAAGCGATAAGTTGACCCATTTGTTTCTTTATACACTTACACAAGAAAAAAAACTTTATACAAAAATAGAATTATGTAATGCACTTTCAAAAGGGAATGTTACATCTGCGAAAGTTATGGTCAACTATTTAGGGAAGATCGGTACTAACCAACATAACGTATTACCTACTCATGGCTTCAATAAGAATAGCTATCCTTTGCCTAGGGACATTATTGCTAGAACTTTAGCTCAGATGGATGAAGAAATTCTACCGGTATTAATAGCTGTACTAAAAACAGACAATCTCCTTGCAATTAGAGAAGTCATTGACGCAATAGGGTTTATTTGTTTTTACCATAAACTGCATCACCATTCTCCAATAATCGATGCACTAATGTTATGTTTAAAGGACCATTACAATGATGACATTACCCGTTGGAAATTGGTGAGATCGTTTGAAAGCTTTAACGACAGCAATGTGATTAATACGCTTATAAGGATTGAACAACATGATAAGCAACCAATTATAAGAAATGAAGCCCATAGATCGCTAAAAATTGTAACTAACCGTATGAAAAGTTGAAAAATCACTTATTTAAGAAGGGTTGCACATAAAAAACACATATTCGTCCACAAAGGGACGAGTATGTGTTTGAATACCCATGGTTCCACCCAAATTCCTACTTATGCTTTGTATCAGTAGCTCACTTTAATATTTGTACAAATTAGATTCATGGAATTGTGTTTATTGAATGGATCACCTAATTTATTTGAACGAGAGGCTATTTTTACAAATTGATTATTTTAATATTGTATCCCAATTTCCCCATCTCGAATTTTTTTCACACTCCAGTAATTATTCAGTAAGTGGATCATGATGGATGCCCACAAGTTTTCAGTTATCATAAAGGCTACTCCAGTTATAATTCCCAACCAAAAGGTATGAAATAATAAAAACGGCTGCCCTTTATATTGGTCTGAAATGTGCACTAGCATAAAAAGAAAGGCAGTCATAATCACTCCCCAAAATGGATTGAACATCTCTATCATAAGTGGCTGGATCACGCCTCTGAACAAAAACTCTTCTAATATAGAAGGGAGCAGAACAATACCAATCAAACTCAATTCTTTATTGTTTACCAGTTGCACAATGACGTTTGATCCTTTTGTGTTAGGAAAATAGCCTTTCCCTGCTTTTATTACAATAAACGTATAAAGACTAACAGCGAAGAAACCAACTAAACCGACGATTAAGCTAAATACGCCCTCTTGTAATGAAAAGAGATGCGTAATAGAGACAAATATGTTTTTTGAAGACGTTATATTTAATAAGACAATTGCTATTACCGCAAAAATAATATTTCCAACAATTAATTGAAGAAAAATCTCCTTATCACTCTGTTTCATACTTCCTCCAACATTATATAGTATCGTTTATCACCGTAATTTTTGATTGACTATATAATTATTCAAAAATTTTACAATACGTTTTAAGTTTATCAAATCGCCTTTGCTGTTACCATACTTTTTCCAGTTTGTTTACCGTCAAATGGACCGCCCAATAAGTAAATTGGCTCTTGCTTTTGTATAATGAAAATAATCGCTTTATGTGTATACTTTTTAGAAATGAAAAGATATGGCAGCGACGAGATTTCTGTGAATGAAAGTTAAATCTATCACGATTAAATAAGACCAATATAAAAAGGGCTTCTCCTTCTGGATAGCCCTTTCCTCATATTGTTATTCAGTTCGAATCCCAACATCATATGAATACTTGATAGTTGAATTGATAAATTAACTCAAACCATTTCCTTCAATTTTGATTTTTGAATTTTTCCTGCGGGTGTCATAGGCACATTATCTACAAATATAAACTTCTTTGGAATCTTATAATTTGCTAACCTTTCCTGACAATACGCCATTAGCTCTTCAGCACTCACTTCCTGTCCAGGTCTTTTGACAATAAAATAGTGCCCAACCTCTCCATAAAATGGATCCGGTACACCTATACCTGCGACAAGTTGAACAGCTGGATGTTTAGTTAACAAATTTTCTATTTCAGCTGGAAACACATTAAATCCTGCCTGAATATATATTTCCTTTTTCCGACCTTTAAAGCTAATATACCCCTCATCATCTTTTATCACCATATCCCCTGTATATAACCATCCCTCTTCAGAAAATGTTTCTTTTGTATTTTGTTTATCTTGATAATATCCTTTTGCCACACATTCTCCTTTAATAGCCAGTTCACCTAATTCACCATTCGGAACGGGATTTCTCTGTTGGTCTACAACTTGCAATTCAAAATCCCCTATTGCTGCTCCAATAGTAGATTTTATTTTCTTTATGGAATCTCCTATTTTAGTTAAAATACAAGCGCCCGAACTCTCACTTAAGCCGTATAAATTCACAATATGGACTTTTGGCAATACAGCCTTCACTTTTTCAACTAACGCTGGTTCAATATTTGATCCACCAACAACACTTACTCGAATGGAAGACAAATTATAGTTTGACAAGTCTGGTTGATTAAAAATCATCAAATACATCGTTGGCACTCCTGCAAATACCGTAACCCCGTACTGTTCAATCGATGCTAAAATTGCTGATGGTTTAAATTCTGGAATGAGGACTGCGGATGCTTTGGCAACTAAGGCTGATATTATTTGACATGTAATGCCTCCAACATGGTTCAGAGGTAAGTTTTGAATGAATACATCCTCCTCTTTAATGGATAGATGCTCTACTTCTGCAATCGCTGCTGCTAATATGCTTTTATGAGTAATCATTACCCCTTTTGGTTGTCCTGTTGTACCTGATGTATAAATCATAATTGCCACATCATCTTCACTTACTTGATTTTTATAACTATCTAATTTGATACTTTCATCATCTTGTAACATCTGTTCAAAGGAAATGCCTTTTGCAGATACTCCATTAATATAAATATATGAAGTAACTGTTGATAATTTTTCTTGATATGATTCGAAGAAATGAATGAAATTAAATTCTTCAGATTGATTTAATGAAATAATACATTTGACTTCAGCATGATTAATCATGTAGAGGAGTTCATTTTCTCGGTAGCGAGGACTTAAAGCTACAACAGCAATCCCTATTTTCGTAGCAGCAAAAAAAGAAATTAACCATTCTGTCTGATTGTTAGCCAAAATACCGATTTTATCTCCCCGCTGTAAACCTATTTTTATAAAATTTTTCGCTACTTTTTCGGAAATAATATCTAACTGCTTAAAAGTTAACTGTTTATGCCCCTCAATGAGAAAGGGTTTGTTTTCAAAATTCAACATCGCATCGTCCATATAGCGACCAATGATTTGCATCACAGCACTCCTTTTCTGAAAAACTATTTTTTCATGTTATACCTATATAAGTTGAACTATTTATTACTTGTTCTATTCGCACTGAGCACTGAACTGCAGAAAATCGCACGAATAGTTACAAGTTTCCCCTAATAAAAAGAGCCTCTAAATAAACGTATATACCAACTGTTTATCTAGATGCTCTTTTTTAAGTATTCATTTTATGTTAATCTCCGGTCTCCAAAATAGCGTCAAATTACTATACATTAGCAAAAGCATTTAGTTTTTCTGTTAACTGTTGCTTCGCCTCTTCATATTGCATATATAGCTTATCGACGTATTGCTGCGTTGATGTAATTTCTTTAATGGCACCAATCCCTTGCCCGCTACCCCAAATATCTTTCCATACTTTTACACCAGCCTCCTTAAAATTCATCGCCGATGGGCCGCTTTCTTTTAAATTGTCTGGATCTAAACCTGTGTTTACAATCGATGGTTTTAAATAATTGCCGTGAACACCTGTAAATAAATTACTATACACAATATCTTCTGCTGTGCTATCCACAATCATTTGCTTATACTCGTCTTTTGCAATGGCCTCATGTGTCGCAATAAACGGTGAACCAATATAAGCAAAATCAGCCCCCATTGCTTGTGCTGCCAGTATAGAGTGTCCTTTAGCGATTGACCCGGATAATGCAAGTGGTCCATCAAACCATTCCCGAATTTCTTGTACAAGTGCAAAAGGGCTTTGCTGACCCGCATGACCGCCTGCACCAGTTGCTACCGCAATTAAACCATCCGCCCCTTTGCTGATTGCTTTTTTCGCAAATTTATTATCAATCACGTCATGTAGCGCGATACCGCCATAGCTATGTGCCGCTTTAAATACTTCCTCACGGGCGCCAAGTGATGTAATAATAATTGGCACTTTATACTTCACACACAGCTCCATGTCCTGTTCTAGACGATCGTTTGTTTTATGCACAATTTGATTAATAGCAAACGGTGCGGCTGGCTTATCTGGATTTTTCGCATTATAACTTGCTAATTCTTCTGTAATTTCTGCCAACCATTCATCTAATAAACTAGCAGGTCGCGCATTTAATGCTGGCATTGAGCCAACAATCCCCGCCTTACATTGAGCAATAACAAGCTTTGGATTACTAATAATAAAAAGTGGTGCTGCAATAACTGGTAAACGCAACTTTTGTAACACTGTTGGTACTGTTCCCATTTCAATTCCCCCTTTATTCTACCTCTACTAAATGATCATCGACATTTACAAAATCGCCTTCTGCTACGTATACATTCTTTACGATACCAGCTGCTTCAGCTGATATTGGAATTTCCATTTTCATCGATTCTAATATAACTACTTCTTCGCCAGCCGATACTTGCTGTCCTTCTTGTACTAACAATTTCCAAAGCGTGCCTGCCATCGTCGCTTTAATTACTGTCATATTAAGTCCCCCTTAACTTAAAATCGTCCCATGTTTTTTTGCTGGCAATGGATATTCTTTATTCGCAAATGTCTCGTAGCGTGCAATTAGTTCGTCACGTAAACTGCTCGGTGCAATTAAATCGTCTACTACTAAATCACTTGCTAGTTTATAAATATCATAACCTGCACGATATTCATCTCTTAGCTTTTGAATCGTTTGTGCCTTTTCTTTAGGGTCTTCAATCGCTGCTAGCTTATTAAAATGCACTGCATTAATCGCTGCTTCTGGACCCATAATCGCAATTTCTGCTGACGGTAAGGCAATTGTTGTATCTGGGTCATATGCTGGTCCTGCCATCGCATAAATGCCTGCCCCATACGCTTTACGCACAACAACGCACATTTTCGGTACCGTTGCCATCGAGCTTGCATAAATAAAATTTCGCCCTCGACGCAAAATGCCATCTTGTTCTACACGACTCCCTACCATAAAGCCTGGTGTATCACATAAATAAAGTAACGGAATATTATATGCATCGCATGTCCATACAAAATTTGCACCCTTATCTGCAGACTCTGGGAAAATGGCGCCTCCCTTAACAGCCGGTTGATTGGCCACAATGCCAACAACTTTGCCGTCCAGTCTTGCAAAGCCGACAACTAGTTCTGACGCATAATCTTTTTGTACTTCTAAAAAGCTATCCGCATCTACAAGTGCCTCTATTAACTTGTGTACATCATACGGTTGGTTCGGATCTTTTGGAATAATGTTATCAATCATAGCCGAATCTACTTTTGGTGCTACCGATTCTTTTACTGATAACGGAGCATCGAAACTATCTGGCAAATAGGAAATAAGTTTGCGTACAAGTTCTGCTGCCTCTTCTTCTGTTTCTACTTTAAAATCAATTGTCCCACTTTTTGTTGCATGCATCTTTGCTCCGCCTAGTTCTTCGACCCCAATTTTTTCACCTGTTGCCATTTGTACCATGCGCGGTGAAGCGATCGCCATTCCCGCAATTTTATCGACCATAATCGTAAAGTCACAAAATACTGGCATATAAGCTGTTCCTGCAAAACATGGTCCGTAAAGTACGCCAATTTGCGGAATGCGTCCAGACATAATGCTATGATTATAAAAAATACGTCCACCTGAATATTTTTCTACGTGGTAACCACCTGCCTCATCTATGCGTCCACCTGATGAATCGATTAAGTATACGACTGGTCGTTTGCCGCGTATTGCCGCCTCTTGAATACGTAGCACTTTCTCACCATGCTTATCGCCAATCGAACCTGCCTTCACCGTAAAATCACTCGCAGTAAAAAAGACGATGCGCTCCTCAATATGCCCTGTTCCTGCTACAACACCATCTGCTGGCAACCCTTTTTTGGTCGCATTTGCAAATAAACCCGTTTCATATAAAAGCTTTTGATCATCAAATAGCAGCTTTAAACGATCGCGCACAAACAGTTTACCAATTTGCTTTATTTTTTCATGCCCGCTCTCAGGTCCGCCTTGCTTAATACGTTCCATCTCCTCATGTATTTTTTGTTCACGAGATTTTTCTTGCGCTTTAACTGCTTCACTCATATTACATCTCCTCCTTTACATCTCTTACTTATGCAAGTTTGATGCCAATCATAAATGTTGCACTAAATAAGACATCCCATCAAAACCTTGTCGCTTCGCTCGAAACGTATATGGAATCGTCTCTCGATTAATCTCTGCTTTGCCTATCTCAGTTAAATAATGCAACAGTGCAAGTGTAGAAGTAGCTTCTTCATGAAATAGTTTTTTCGCTAATTTCTCTACTGTCGTTTCTTTATATAGCAAATCGTAAACTTTTCTTAACAGTTGTAAATAATTGTTTTGTATTGTGTAAATCACTTGGTGAACATTTTTAATAGTTGCATCTTTCGTTGATAATGCATAGTCAATGTCATAACGAAGCAACATTTGTATGCTGTTAAAAAATTGTGCCAACAGTCGCTCATCCTCTTTGTTCGTACACATAATCGCTTGCATATCATGGACCAAAATACGACCTGCTAGGCATAGTTTATGTTGGGCATCATAAAGGACAAAATCGCCTTTCGAAAGACCAGGTGTGTGAATTACTTCCCATACACGATTCCCTATTGTTAACAGTTGACCATGTGTCAGGAATTCATCTATAGACATTGAGTGGAACAAATTTTTTTTCCGCTTAACATCAAAAAGCCTTAAATAAATATCATCTGGTTCCATAGTATTTATTGAAAAAATAGGTGCTTGAAACATGGTACGAAGCGTTTGTGCTAACGCTAAAGATGTAGGATTTGTCACAATAAGGCGGTTCACTTTTAGTCCTTGCTGAAAATAATGCGCCCAAACTTGCTGGGTTGCTTTCGTATTTGGCCCTACATCCACTAACGTATAGTACTCACCCTCTTGCAATAAATAACAATACTGCTGTCCGCTACTTGTTGGTATCGATATGGAATACAGTCCCTCTTGCAACTTTTCCATCTGTCCACCTCCTTTGCTTGTACAATGCAAATTTAATGCCACACTGAATATTTAATTGACATTTATTTAAATATTCTGGAAAATGTAGTTGTAAAGAAAATTGTACATACCCGAGGTGATTTCTTTGATTATAAAAGATTATGCGAATACAGATTATATTCAACTGACGCCAATGAATACGGTAAGAGATGCTTTAGCTGCCTTTTTAGAGAAAAAGCAAGATGTGGGTTGTATCGAAGAAAACGGAAATTTACTTGGTATTGTGACAAAGTCTATTTTATATCGGGCGATTTTAAAAGACAGCACGCTATCACATACGATGCAACACATTATGAAAAAGAATATCGTTACGTTGCAAGCTGAAGAATCGATGTTTGAAGCAAAAGATACTTTACTGAGTAAGCAAGTCGGTCATGCGGTTGTATTAAATAATAAACAACAAGTGTATGGTGTATTAACTACACCTAACTTAATTAATGGCTTTTTAACTGCTTATCGTAACATCTCAAATCATATGCATACTTTAATTGAAAACTTACACGATGCAATGATTAGTGTAGATGTAACGCTTCAAATTACGGGTTACAATCAAGCAGCAATCGCGATGTACCCTCAACTACAAAACGATTACATGAACGCCCCTATTGCATCCATTGACTTAGCATTAGCCACATCCTTACAGCAAGCTATTCAGCAGCGATCGATTGTGGATAGTGTTGTATTGCATATTAAAAATAAAAAATTTATTGCATCTTTCATTCCATTATTTGAGCTTAATCAATTAACAGGAGCTATGGTGATGCTTCGTGATATTACTGCCTTTGAATCGATTGCGACTGAACTTGCTTCTACTAAAAAACTAGAACGCATGCTTGATAGTGCGGTTGAATTATCATTTGATGCAGTGCTCATTGTCGACACAAATAATCGCATTATACGTGCTAATGAAGGCTTTTTGACTTTATATGATGTAGATAACGAAAAAATTTCCCATTCGGCTTTGCAAGATGTTGCGCCTGAAATTGCTCCATTGCTACTCAAACAATCTTCTACCGAATTAATACAAATTAATGATGTAATGTGCCTTGTTTCATGTAAGGAAATGCGTGATGAAGAACATTATGGAACACTTATCACAATTATGTTTCAACAATTAAGCGTTTGGAAAAATGTATTAGATAATTTAGAAACATTGGAACACAATATTCCTTTTGTTCGTGCCACGTTTGAAGAACTAGATAGCCCTACTAATCCGTTTAGTCAGGTAGTGTCCAAAAGCACACAAATGAGACAGGTAAAAAAAGAAGCGCTTGTTGCATCTAATTCACATTTACCCATTTTTATTACAGGGGAAAACGGTACAGGGAAAAGCTTACTAGCCAAATGTATTCACGAGGCTTCTAAACGTACTGGACATTTTATAGCTGTCAACTGTGCCGCTATCCCACAAGAGTTAATGGAATCAGAATTTTTCGGCTATGTTGACGGAGCATTTACAGGAGCAAAACGTGGCGGAAAACCTGGGAAATTTGAACTTGCCGATAAAGGAACATTATTTTTAGATGAGATCGGCGATATGCCGCTTGCTCTTCAAGCAAAGCTATTACGTGTCTTACAAGAGCATGAAATTGAGCGCCTCGGGGATACAAAACCTCGCAAAGTAAATGTACGTATTATAACAGCTACAAATAAAAACTTGCAGGAACTCGTAGAAAAAAAGCTGTTTCGTGAGGACTTATATTATCGCATTCATGTAATTCATTTGCATATGCCAAGTTTACAAGGTCGTCAAGAGGATATTATTTTGCTAAGCGAACGCTTTTTACATCACATTATCGAGCGCGAACAAAAAGCGATTGTAGGATTTACGCCTGAAGCTATGCAGGCACTTACTCAGTATACTTGGCCAGGAAATGTGCGACAGCTTGAAAATGCAATCGAACGAGCGAGCCATTTTTGTGACGGTCGCTTTATTCAAGTACATCATTTACCGAGTGAAATTCAGCCGGTTACAACCGTTACAAACATTAACTTAACTAGGAAAGAACGCCATGCAGATTTAGAGCGCTTATTAATACTCGAGACATTACAACAATGCAACGGGAATAAAACAGAGGCCGCTCGCAAACTCGGAATCAGTCGCACAGCGCTTTATAATAAACTAAAACAATTCCATATTGATGAACAAATTCTATACTCTACTGTCCATTCCAAATAAATGGACAGTTTTTCTTTACAATCGTTAACAAAAGTTTACACCTCTGTTCTTCTTATGCTTTTTAACCATTGGCACCAAATTTGCAAGATATTTTGTATCTGAAGGAAAGGAGTGTTATATATGAGTTATTTTAATGAACAGCATGAACAATTGCGGCAAGAAGTACGCGCATTTATTGCACAAGAGATTACACCCTACGTTGAACAATGGGAGCGAGAGGGCTCATTCCCAAAAGAGCTATATAAAAAACTGGGAGACAAAGGCTATTTAGGTTTACGCTACCCAAAGGCAGTTGGTGGACAAGGGCTTGACTATTTTAGTGTAGTTGTATTTGTTGAGGAGCTTTCAAGATGCGGCTGTGGTGGTGTACCTCTCTCCATCACGGTACAAACGGATATGGCTACCCCGCCAATCGCAGAGTTCGGCAGCGATTATCATATCGAAAACTTTGTTAAACCGACCATACGCGGTGAAAAGGTTGGCGCAATCGGCATTACTGAACCAAATCACGGTTCTAATGTTGCTGGTATCCAAACAAGAGCGCGACTCGACGGTGATGAATATGTGATTAATGGCTCCAAAATGTTTATTACAAATGGAACACATGCTGATTTTATTACACTTGTTACCAGAACAAATGATACTCCAAGTCATAAAGGAATTAGTTTAATTGTCGTTGAGCTAGACAGACCAGGCGTCACAATTGCAAAGAAGCTCGATAAACTCGGGATGCGCTCTTCAGATACAGCTGAAATTATATTTGAAAATGTGCGTGTGCCAAAAGAAAACTTGTTAGGCCAGGAAGGGACAGGGTTTTCACAAATTATGTGGGAACTACAAGGTGAACGCATGGTCGCAGCACCGTTAGCCCTCGGAATGGCTACCTACATTTATGAACAGACGAAGGAAGCACTTGAAAAACGCTCTCCTGTGCTAGATAAGCAATACGAAACCCTTGCAGAAATGTATACAACACTGGAATCTGCTAAAGCCATTTCGTATGCAGTAGCTGAGCAGTTTAACCAAGGTAAAATACCAAGTCTTGAAATTTCGATGGTGAAATATACAGCTGGCCGCGCTGTTATCAAGATTACAGAGCTCGCGATGGACATTTTAGGTGTAGAAAGCTTAGCCTTTACAAATCCAATTCAGCGCACTTGGCGTGATACACGTGTCAACCGAATTGGGGGCGGTGCAGATGAAATTATGAAAGAAATTATTGCCAAACAACTGCAATTGGAGGTGTACGCATGAGCGTTTATCACTTAACAGAAGAGCATGTTTTATTCCAGCAATCTATAAAAAAATGGGTAGATCAGCAACTTACACCAAAATCGAAAGAAATGGAAACAAATAGAGCAGTAGATGAGTCCCTTATTTCTTCTCTTCAATCACTTGGTTTTTTAACAGCTACTTTACCAGAATCACTTGGCGGTTTAAATGCCGATGTTACTTGGAACGTTTTATTATTAGAAGAAATTGCAAAAGCCGGTGCTACAGGGTTTGCACAAATTATTAAGCAACATGCAGCTATGAGCTTACCATTGCTTACTATATACTTAAAGCAACAATTACTTGTCTCACAATGTTTGGAACAAAACGATTATTGTACTTATGCGAAAAAACGTTCAAACCAACATAAGCTACTCGTTGTCAATGGACAAAACGCACGCTACTTAATCGTCCATGATATTGATCATCATCAGCTTTCGTTATACGATACAAATACACTTCAAGTAACACCTGTAGATGACTTAGTCGGTTGGCATACAGCAAATATAGCACATATCGACTTACAAGGTAATGCGCTTCACTCTGTACAACTAGCTGCACAAGAAAGCTTCCATATCCAAGCAACAAACGATTTATTAGATGCAGCTATTTTTTATGGTATTGCACAAATTGCCTATGAACAAACAAAAAATTATACACAAACACGTATTCAATTTGATGGTCCACTTACCCAATTCCAAGTAGTACGCCATCAACTCGTTGATATGAAAATTGAAGTCGACAAACTACGTCACTTCCTGTATGTAGCAGCCTTTAATAACAACCAACCTCACTTTATCACTCAAAGCTTTGCACTACGGTTATTTGTTGAACGAGAAGTGCCTACTATCACTGATTGGGCTGTACAATTCCATGGTGGTAACGGCTTTATGATGGAGTATGACCCGCAAAGATTTTGGCGAGATAGCCAGATGTATGTCGTTCTCAATCGTGAATATAGTTATTCAGCAAGTGAAATTGGTAAGATTATTCACCTCTCCCATGCAACGATTCACTAAAAAATAATCATGGGAAATACAAGTTTTCTATAAATTACTGCCCGTTAAATGCGGGATAAAAATTAATCACCGTATCTTTGCAGCAACGTCAAAGGGCTTATTCGAAAAATCGAATAAGCCCTTTCTTTTATTTCTTTCATATTCTAAAATAATAATAGAAGAAAGTAGTGATATGCATGCGACAGCCGCCAAGTTATCAATTGCTCACTATTTTCTTTTTAGGTTTCATCCGTTCACGCAAGTTCGGGTTCATTTGCGTATAGTTGTACATACGTAGAACGTAGTACATGCTTCTGGATTTTACCTGTAGACGTCATAGGAAACTCATCAACTAAAATGATTTTTTTCGGTACTTGGAAATTGGCTAAATGTTCACGACAATATCCATAAACGTCCTCCGCAGTTGCGCCATCTTTCACTTTCACAAAGGCTGTTACTGCTTCAATCCAACGTGGATGTGGTAATCCAACAACTACACAATTTTCTACATGCTCACAATCTAACATTTTTTGCTCCACATGAATAGATGCTACATTTTCGCCACCTGTTTTAATCAAATCTTTTTTCCGATCTACAAAAACGAGTAACCCATCTTCATCGATATAGCCTAAATCTCCTGTATGATGCCAACCAAATTTACTTGCTTCTTTTGTTGCTTCTGGATTGTTTAAGTAACCATTCATCACATTCGGTCCTCGATGTACAATCTCTCCAACTTGCTTATTTGGTAAAATGTTACCTTCGTCATCCATAATCGCTAAATCATTCACAATACTTGGTTCACCCCAATAGCTACCACGTTTTGTTAGTTGATATTCAGGTCTGAAAAATGCCGTTCCAGGATACATCTCTGTTTGACCTGTGGCTAACCAAAATTCTGCCCCTAGCTCCTTAATACCTGTTTCAAGTGTTGTTCGATCCATTTGGGTCATTGCGTATAAGCATTGCTTTAGCGAGCTTAAATTATAATTTTTACGTTCTGGATGGAAAATAATTGCCCGATACATTATTGGTAATAAAAATGTAAAGTTTACTTTCTCCTGTTCCACAATTTGCATTAATTCAACAGGGTCAAACTTTTTCATAACGGTAATTTTCCCACCAAGAATCATAATGGCATTAATAAATGTATGCTGTGCACAATGGAAGAACGGCATCATCCCCACCGTCGAAATGGTACGGTCTAATCCTAGCTCTATAATGGAGCCCAAACCAGCCAAATGAATCGATAAATGGGAAGTCATTACCCCTTTTGGATTACTCGTTGTTCCACTCGTAAACATAATGTGTGCGATATCTCGGTCTTGAATATCCACTTCAGGCTCCTCCATGCTTTCATCTTGATAAGCCTTGGTAAAGGAGTTTTCAGCATCATTTGCTGTCACAAGTAAGCAATCATACTGCTTTAGCAATGCTTCATGTGCCTTGTACAAAATATCATCCACGACAACAAGCTTTACTTCCGCAGCCTTTAAAATATAGTCAATGTCACTTGAAGTCAGCACTGGATTAACCGGGGCCCATATACATGCTGCCTTTTCAATACCGTACATAGCAACAATATGCTCATAGGAATTTAGACAAATCGTCGCAACACGATCCCCTTTTTGAAGCCCTTGATTTAGTAAATAATTAGCAAATTGATTCGTATGTTGAAACACGTCTTGAAACGTAAAACGCCGGTCCCCGTCAATGACTACTTCCTTATTTGGATAGCGCCACGCACTACGACGAATCGAATCTCCTAAAGCAATACGGTTTAACATCGTTATTGGTTGTTGCATCTTGCACACTCCTTCGCGATTAGTTGTCCTCAATCGTCATTCGCAACAAATTACTCGCAAAACATTTCCCTAAATTATCAACACGTAATGATGCAGAACCACCTCCCGCTAATGCTTCATCTAACACAAAATTCAACCCATAAACACTCGGTACATCATAACGCGTTACGTTACCATTTATGAGCCCTTGGAAATGTGTCACTACTTTTTCAGCGGTCACATATTCTTCTAACAAGGCATAGTGTTCAGGCGTTTTTGCAAACAGTGCAATATTCACTTTATTCCCTTTATCACCACAGCGCGCATTGGCAATCTGGACTAACTGGACCATTACACCACCTCCTGCACGATTGTTTCATACGTAATCGTAATAGCAGGTTCAATTAACATTCGGTCAATCAGTGTTGCCCACATGCCTAGCAGTTGCCTTGGTGGTAAATTCATTAATCCACCGAGTGATGGTGGACCATTTAGGCCTAGAGGAGGGATGAAACGTGGAATCGTGGCAACAATCTCTTTACTTTGTGCCTTCACTGCTATGCGTAAATAAATTTCATTTATATCATCAGTTGGCTCACTCGCTAGTGGACCGTGCAACGAATTATAGCCAACATAATCAAAATGCAATTCATCAATCGGTACTTTTTTCGCACGTATTTGCTTTTCAATAATTTGCGCTGCTCTTTGTGCCTTTTCATATGCTTTTGGCCAGCTATATCCTATTAATGTTTGACTCATATAGCCATCTCCGTAACCCATCACTACTTTTAACTGTCTGGGTGCTGGCTTGCCAAAAACATTGGACACACGTACTTGATGCTCACCGATTTCCTCCAAACACACTTGCGATAAATCTACAATGACATCCGGTGTAATATAACTAGACGGATCATGAATTTCATACAGTAATTGCTCCCGTACCGTATCAAAAGATACTAATCCACCACTTCCTTCTGCCTTTGTGATCATAAATTCACCGCTTTCACCGATTTCTGCAATCGGATAACCAATTGTGTCCATATCCCCAATGCTATGCCAATCACCACTAAAATTACCGCCAGTCGATTGTGCTGAACATTCCAGTAAATGCCCCATCAAAATACCGTGTGCAAGTTGATTCCAGTCATCTACCTGCCAGCCAAACTCGTATACAGCAGGTGCTAAAAACTGTGCTGAATCAGTCGTTCGTCCTGTGATGATTACTTCCGCTCCTTGCTTTAACGCCTCCACAATTGGCCAAACCCCTAAATACGCATTGGCAAACAAATAATCTCGTGTCGCATCAAATGGCTTATTTGTATCAGCATGTGATAAATCTACACCTTGCTCCTGCCAATTTTTTAAATTCGGCAATACATCGTCACCTGTCACAACAGCAACTTTTAAATCCGTTATTCCTAATTCACGTGCTACTCGCACTACTTCATCTTTTGCTGCAAGCGGATTAATACCACCTGCATTCGTTAACAATTTAATCCCTTTTTCCTTCACATAAGGTAACAGACTTTTCATCGCCACTGTTAAATCCTTTGTATAGCCTAATCGTTCGTCCTTATTTTTATCTTTTGCTAAAATAGCCATCGTCAGCTCCGCTAAACAGTCAAAACATATATACTGTACATCGCCATATTTAGCTGTATACACAGCCGCATCAATGGTATCGCCATAAAATCCTTGCGCAGCTCCAATTCGAATCGTTTTCATACACTCACCCCTATTTTCCAGACCACTGCGGGCTCCGTTTTTCTAAAAAGGCTTTTGCTCCTTCTCGTAAATCCTCACTTTTAAAGCTAATAAGTCGCATCGTGGATAGCACGCGCATCGCCTCTTCCACACCCATTTCTGCAGTCTCTTCAAAGGCGCGTAATGCCATTTTCACCCCAAGTGGGCTATAGCTAGCAATTGCTTTTGCTTGTAGTAACGCGCTTTCTAACAGTTGCCCATGTGGCACAACTTCGTGCAGTAAACCGACTTCCTTTGCTTCATTCGCATCAAGTACTCGAGCACTAAGCATTAGTTCCATCATACGTCGTTCGCCGACAGCACGTCTCACTAGTGGCAAAATAACGTACGGAACAAGGCCAAGCTTCAGTTCAGTTAAACCAAGCTTAGATTTTTCTGAACCAATCGCTATATGACATAAAGCTGCAAGTCCTGTGCCACCACCAAGTGCTGGACCATTGATTGCACCAATAACCGGTTTTATTAGCTGGTTTCGCATTTGAAATAAACGCGTACTACTTAGCCCATCTTCATACAGTTCAGGAACATCCATTTCTAAAAACTGCTTAAACTCCGCTAGGTTACCACCTGCACAAAAGCTTGAACCCGCACCTGTTAAAACGATTGCGCCAATATGTGTATCTTCATTTGCTTTCGTCAAAGCTGCAATCAATTCTTCCGTCATCTGCGTTGATAAGGCATTACGGCTTTGCTCATCATTCATCGTAATAACCGCTACATTATCTACAATGCTATAAAGTACTTTCTTCATTTCCTGTCCTCCTCCGCCATATGCACTGCTTGTACTTTTTACTTTAATAGTTCCGCTAGTGCACCATTGACATACCGTACAATAATCCTGTCGCAGCTGCACGATTCGACCATAAACGTAAATTGAATGCTTTCTAGTATTCCATTTGTAAAGCTGTCATCTGTAAACGTAAATGCTACGAAAGGTCATTTCCCAAACACTGTGCATTGACATTTGACAAGTTTACAACTGTCAACCTATTGTTTGTTGGCTTATCAGTGTCACTTGATTTTTTCTACTGCAAATACCTTAAAACCAACCACTGTTTGCGTACAAATAACTAATAAACCTGCTTCACCTACTTGTAGTACAAATATCTTTTGACCATTCAACAGCCACTGACCATCAAATTGTGCATACGATTACTTCTTCTGTCCATCTTTACTGCCCTCGTGTAAAGTAAACATTCATCGAACCCGCCTCACTAATCTGTCATGACTGCATCGATAAAACGTGGCTGGCGTTTTTCTAAAAAGGCACATACGCCTTCACGACCTTCTGCACTACTCGCACGTGCAGCTAAATAATTGGACTCTAGCGCCATTTGAGTATCTAAGCTTTCTTGGAAGGAATGATAAAGTAATTGCTTTGTTGTACCGTATGCTTCCATCGGCCCTTGCGCCATTTGTTTTGCTAACTCTACTACAAATGGTAATAGCTCTTGCTGTGGTAAAATTTGATTAACAATTCCCCATTCTTTAGCCTCTTCCGCTGTCAATTCACGGTTTGTATAGAGCAATTCAAAGGCGCGGCGTAGTCCAACAATGCGCGGTAAAAAGTAGCTTCCTCCTCCATCTGGAGAAAAACCGATTTTATTGTAAGCCATGACAAAGCGCGCATTTTCCGAGCAATAAATTAAATCGCATGCTAATGCTAAGCTCATGCCGCCACCTGCTGCAACACCATTAATCGCACCAATTAATGGCTTATTCATTTTCTTAAAGAAGGAAATAGTTTGATGGAAGTAAGCGGTTACTTTTTTAATGAGTGCACCAAGCTCAGCATCAGCTGCAAATGATTTTAAATTGCCGCCAACTGAGAATGCTGGACCTGCACCTGTAATCACCACTGCACGGATATCCGGATTTTCCGAACAATGAATGGCAATATCAAATATTTCTTCCGCAACTTCCAACCCTACTGCATTACCCGTTTCTGGACTGTTTAGCGTAATAATCGCCACATGGTCTTGTACTTCAAATAACACTTTACTCATCATCATCGCTCCTTATTTTGTAATGGATGTCTTTGGCATGTACTACTGCTCAACAAGATTAATTGTCATAACACATACTTGAAACTGAATATGACTAACGACCGCTAGCAGCACAACAATCCGAATTCTAATACTCCCTATTTCTGTTCAAACTGTTTTGCTAGCTTACTAGCATTACATGCAAGTTACATGCCAGTCGTAAAAACTAAAAGCCTACTCTTGAATATGATTCTATTGCCCCGAGAATTTTTTATCTACTGAAGAACAAACTAGCAATTTTATCTATTAACGAGTACTACCCCTAAGCAAAATGTAGAATATTCAGATTTCCAAAGAACGACCGATGCCATTTATTTTTCAAGAAAGTTTTGAGGAAAATAAATACGCTCTTTTTTTAGAACTTGGAATATTTAGTTGTTCACGATATTTGGCAACCGTTCTACGGGAAATGTCTATACCTTCCTGTTTCAATAAATAGACAATTTGTTGATCACTATACGGCTCATTTGTTGGCTCTGCCGCTATTAATGATTGAATAAGCTCACATATTGCACTCGGTGTTGAATTGCTAATGGCTTTTACAAATAGTTGTTGAATTGGCATGATACCATGTGGTGTCTGAATATATTTCCCTTTAATAGCTCGGCTCACTGTCGATTCATGGATTTCAAGGGCTTTCGCTACATCCTTTAATCCCATCGACTGCAATCCTTTTATCCCCTTTTCAAGGAAGAGATACTGATTTGTGACAATATAATCTACAATTGCATATAACGTTTTTTTACGAAAATCAATGCCTTGAACAAGTGTCACATAATCACGCATACATTCCTGCAAATAGTCATTGTCTGCATTTTTCAATAACTCAACATATAAATCATGCAATTTAATCTTTGGGGTCGCATGCTCATTTAATTCAATAAACCATTGCCCATCAATTTTCTGAACAGCAACATCAGGTACAATAAAAGGTGCAGATGAATGCAAGGTAATCGCTGGTGTTCGTGGCAATTGTTTAATATATTCAATCGTTTCAAGTACTTCTTCTACTGTCATGTTGTAACGTTTACTCAAAGCTGTAAAATCCATTTTGGCAACGGCTTTCGTTTCATGTAACATAAACTCTTTTGCTACTGTTGGGGCATCGTCATCTGCTTCGATATGCATCAGAAAAAATTGCATTACATTTTCCGCCCCTACTCCTACTGGTTCAAAGGTTTGTAATACTTGAATCATCTGTTTTGCATGTGCTTCAGTGATAGAAAATACAGTAGATACTTCCTTTGCTGTTACTGTTAAAAATAGTCGCTCATCTAATGCATAAACTAGATAACGTAAAATCGCTTTCTCTTGCTCACTAGCAAATAGCGGGATTTGTTCTAGCAACAAATCATAAACAGACTCCTGCTTGATAAACAACGGTTCGTAATTTGATCCATAACGAGAACCTTTTGCTGTTGCAAATTTTAGCCAGTCATAAGGTTTTTCCATTGTACTTATAACAGCATCGATCAATGGGTTTTCTAACGATTTTTCTTGAATCAATTCACCAAGTTCAATATTTGAAAGCTGTAAAATGTTTAAATGTTGAATGAGTTGTGTTGATAACTGCGGTGTAATAGTGTGATTTAATGAAAATTGTAAACGCACAACTAGCCCTCCATTTTCAGAAAATTCTATTTTAAATTACTGTACTTGAATTTTTCTACATCCGTCAAACAATTCTTTGTAATAGATTGAAAGCTTCATATATTAATACTTGCTAGAATTCACTGATTTAAAAAGAACTAGTCGTTCAAAAATCCCTCACATGTCTACCTCATTCTACAGCCGTTTCATTGCACTTCCATTAGTGCCACTTTATAATTGATAGAGAATCATAGAATGAAAATATGTAAGAACAGGAAGTTAAAACATGACAAGAAAAAAAATACTCACTTTAGCATCTCTTATTTTAGTAGTCATTGTCGCAGGGATTTTAACACTGACAACGACTGCTTCAAAAAAAGAAAAAGAAGCGATCGACACATTAAACGAAATGTATAACGAAGACTTTACAATAGCACAGTCGACAGCAGCGAATAATCCATTTAGCAATGATTTTAAAGTAACCGTTCAATCATTAAATACTCGCGCGGTCTATAATTTTGAAGTAAGGGACGGAGAAATTTTCGGGGAATACTATGCCGAAAATGTTAATATCGAGCTAAACAAATTAATCGAACAACGTATCAAAGGATTAGTTATGACGAATGCCCATCTAGCAGGTATAACGGAGGCTATCTCTTATCAAAATACAAATCTCGAAAAGCTTGACATTAAACTGATTACAAACGAAGCTGTAACAGATGAAAAGGCACAGGAAATCGCCAGCTTGCTTCAAACAGAAGTTGATGATGTAGCTATCCAGTTAGATGTATTAATAGTAGAAGATTCGAATGATTTTAACGGTGTAACCGAAGAAATCCAAACTTACTTCCAGCTCAGTACGATTACAGTAGATAGCTTTGAAAACTTAGATTATAAACTTCAAACATTTTCCTTTTAATGCATAGAAGACGTCTCTTTCCTATATTGGCAAAACATACTTGTTTTAATTGAGTGGATATTTAGGGCATCTTGATAATAGAAAAGTAGGTGTCCAGAAAGTAAAAACTTTCTGGACACCCCTTTATTCCTTAATAATTATCCATTAAGAAATATTGCTCCTGCGGTGGTCACATCAAAATGCCACCATCCTCGTCGCAAACATACTAACATTAGTAGTACAAACCAAGGCCATGGTTTGTGCTACTATTTTTTATAGTAGAAGTGAAGGAAAGTCGAACGGCCCCTTGGATCAAATAAGAATCCGTATCGCAAACAGGCTAACTTCACACCCTTATTTGAATCAGATTAGTATGTTGGATCCATTGAGATCGTGTAAAGAAAGTGGAATCGATAAGGCACTGTGAAGACTTCTATGATTGGCTAAAAAGGAGAAGGAAAGATGATCAAACATGTGGTGGCATTTGATGTCAGTATGGGAAAAAGTACGATGGTCATTTACAACCGCCATCGTCAATGCGAGTTTGAAGGAGAAATTCTACATAATCGGCCATCTTTTGAGCAACTTCATGAAACACTAGAGCAGCTCACCAAACAGGATGGACAGGCACCTGAAATTGTCTTCGAAGCAACAGGTGTGTATTCAAAAGGATTAGAGAAATTTCTGCAAGATACGCACTACCCCTACTGTTGTCTGAATCCGGTTCAGGCGAAAAAAGAAACAAAATCCATGAGAAGACAAAAAACAGATACAGCAGATGCGCATAAATTAGCCCAAACGCACTTCCGAAACGAGCGTGTTCATACCTATGTAGAGGACGATTATTATAAACAAATGCGGGCGTGGTCACGCTATTATGATGAGCTAGATACAGAAATCAATCATTTACATAATCGAATGCATGCCATTTTACAACAAAGTTTCCCAGAACTCGAAACACTCTTTTCTACACGTTCTGCGCTCTTTCTAAATATTGTGCAATTGTATCCACACCCTGATGAGGTACTTGCTCATTCGAAAACAATCATTCGTAATCGGTTAAAGCAAAATACACGAAAAAACCTTTCGCTTAAACGAGCAGAGGAAAAAGCCGAATGCTTATTAGCGGCAGCGAAGGATTCTTACCCAGCCCTATCCAATCAAGATGTTCGATGTGATCAAGTACGCGATTATGCTCAAAGAATAGCGGAATTAAAAGAAAAGAAAGAGCAATTTAAAGTGGTACCTATGTCAAGGACACAGTAAAAAAAGAGATTACGCAACTAAGAGATGGTTCCTGTATTGCGCAGGGGCCATCTTTTTTAGATTCCATTGATAACGATAATTGTTGTAATAGACCATGTAGTGATGAATCTTCGCTTTTAGGGCATCAAGTGTTTGCACAGATTCAAAGTCTACTTCATCTTTAAAATGACCGAAAAAGGATTCCTGTGGCGCATTGTCCCAACAGTTTCCTCGGCGTGACATCGATTGACCTAGCCTATGTTTCTTTAATAACTTTTGATATTTTGGGCTTGTATAATGTACCCCTTGATCTGAATGGATAAAGGCGTCTGGTTGGAGCTTGATTTTCTGATTGCGGACTAATTTTTCAATCGTTTTCGTTGCGATATCTAACGTGATTCGATCGGAGACATGATAAGCTAAAATTTCGTTGGTAGAGGCATCTTTTACGGTCGACAAATAAGCCATACGCTTTCCGTTATATGGCAAATAGGTGATGTCGGTTAAGAGTAATTTTCCAGGTACCCTTTGTTTAAATTCACGATTCAATTTATTTGGCACGACGCGATGTGCTTTCGTTGCTTTCGCCATTTGTTTATAGGGATTCGGTCTGCGGTGAGGGCACACAATCCCGTACTTGCGCATAATTCGCTGGATCTTTTTACGGCTCATGACGCACTGGAAGTCATGTTCGAGTGTCATTTTGATGGAGCGAGAGCCCTTTTTATAACCACGGCGATTAAACGCTTTTAAAATCAAATCTCTCGCTTCTAAATCCTTCCGTTCGTTCGCTGCTCGCATGTCACTGGTCTTTAAGAAACGATAATAACCAGAGCGAGAAACGTTTAATAGGTCACAAAAATAAGCCACCATGCGTTTAAATGGATGCTGAGCCAGTGTGTCTGAAATCAGTTGATACACCTTACTTGTGCTTCGTTTTTGACTGTCGTTTAACAGCCTCCTTTCTGTCGCTTCTAGCTTTTTTAGTAACTCCACTTGCCCCTCCAATAGTTGAATGCGTGCGGCTTGTCTTTCAATCACTTCAGTCGCTGTTAATTCGCGCTTTAGCGGTCTACCTGAACCAATTTTTCGTGTATCTGTTAAACCAATCAAGCCGTTTTTTTCGTACGCTTTTCGCCAGCGGAAGGCAGCCTGTTCGATTCGTTTCATACCAATGATTGCTTCATCAAAACCATATTCCTGAAAGATTTGACGAGGTGTTTTCCCTGTTAAGTATTCATCAATAAATTTACTTTTAAATGTATCTGTATAGGTAATTGTTCGTTCGCTTACGTGTTGTACATTTGGATTCTTTTGAAGTAGCTGTACCTCTTTTGGTGAAAATAAAATTTTACTCATAATAGCCTCTAGTCCTCTAATCTTGAATGTCTAGTATATAAAAAAATACCTGCAGTTAAAACACTCTTTTTCAAGTGTCCTAACTACAGGTACCATATTAATTGATCAAGCAGATGGTGGCACTTTCAGAAGAAAAAGTGGAATATCAGGTGTTGATGTCATTTCCAGGTATCGGTGAAACAACGGCTGTCCGGATTATTGGGGAGTTAGGAGATATCCGCCGTTTTAAAACACATAAGCAATTAAATGCATATGTAGGAATCGATGTACGTGTCTATCAATCTGGTAAATATGAGATGAAAGATATCATTAATCGTCGTGGGAACCGCCATTTGCGAAAAATCTTGTTCTTTATGGTGAAAACGATGATTACATTACGTCAAAAAACAAAAAATCATTTCGTAGAGTATTACGATAAATTAAAAACGCAACCTCAGGGGAAGCCCCATAAAGTTGCGTGTGTGGCGTGTATGAATAAGTTCTTGAAAGTCGCATTTCACCTTATTACACACGGGATAACCTATGCTTACGAAGCAGCTACCAACTATTCGTAATCGATTACCCCTACTATAACACAATGGACCTTGCGAAAAAACGAAAAATCGTTAGGTCTTTTTGGCATGGGAAATTTTTTTGTTTAGGAGGGGGTACCCCCTCCTAAACAAAAAAGTCATCTCTTCGCATTAATTATTTTTGCAAAATCTATTGACTAGAGGTAAGAAAGGTGCCGTCTCAAAATGTCTTTTCAGACGACCCCTTTTTTGCAAAATGTGTACTATTCGTTCATGTACCTTCTTATTTCCCTTTCGGTTTGAACGTCTTACAGCACGTATCAGAAGAATGGCTTGCCTCTTCAGTAATTTTGCGGAAGTCGAAATCAGCAGCAAACTCTGTATTCGCTTTGTTCTTATAATCGGGATGGTGATCCATATCAACGTTGATTTTTTCGGCTCCACAAATATTTCCCGTGGCATGGAATACACAATTCGATACAGTACAGTTTACTTCAACAGTTGGCATAATGCTTCTCCTCCTTGATGTGATACTTGAAGAAATATACAAAAGAGGCATATTAACTCCTTTTTCGTACTCTTCATAATGTATCTTGCCCACTTGGAGGAGTTTTTATTTTCTTTTATCATAACTTTTTTGCACTTTTGTACCAAAAATGGTATCAATTTTAGCATATTAAAAAAGCAGCTGTGACAGCTGCTTTCATCAATTCACTATACGACTACATCTCCACTAATGCGGCTACTTTATGGGCTGCCGCCTTTACTTTTTCGATTCCAGCAGCAACAATTGCATTTGCTTCCTGTGGGTTTGCATTATGCCCTTCAATAATCACTTCATCGATTAAAGCCATGCCAAAAATGTTCACTACCACATTACGTACATAGTTCACAGCCATTTCCATTGGCGCTGCTTCTGGGGCGGAGTATATACCACCACGCGCATTTAATATTACAGATTTTTTATCCGTTAATAATTGAACTAACTTCCCTTCCGAATTATATTTAAAGCCAAAGTTGACGGCATATGTGTAATCAAAAAATGTGTGTAATGGCGCTGGAATCGTTAAATTCCATAACGGAAAGGCAAATACTACAACATCAGCCTCTTTGATCGCTTGCTGTGCTTTTTGCTGTGCCGTAATTAAACGTGCCTCTAATTGCGTTAATTCTTCATTATTTTCTAATTTACCGTAAGCATTATATATATCTTGGCCAAAATAAGGCATATCTTCTTTAAATACATCGAATGTTGTCACATGAATGTTTTCTTTTTCTTCTAATTGTTGTATAAACACTTCGTACATTCGTGTTGAAACGCCATCTGGACGATTATTTGCTTTTACGACTAGTACATTCATCATAATCCTCTTTCCTTCATTAGTTTTCCACACTCAAGATTATTATGTACCATTTATGTAAATCCAATCTCATTGTTAGAAAAGAGGCTCTAATACACATAGCAAAAAACATTATTTTTTATTATCCTGTATGAACAAGCATATGATGCAGTAACATATCAATCAAAAGGAGCTGTAAATTGATTATTCATGTTGTTCGTAAAGGCGCGTCACTTTGGGAATTAGCGAATCGTTACAACATCCATGTAAATGCCATCCAGCAAATCAATCAACTACCAGATCCAGACCAACTATTGATTGGCCAATCGATCCTGATTCCTGTACCTGGATCCATGCATACGGTGAAACAAGGAGAAACGTTATGGACGATTGCACAGCGGTACGGCGTTTCGGTTAATTCTATTATCCTCACAAACGAACTGCCAAATCCAGATGTTCTCTATCCCGGTATGCGACTGTATATTCCACCTATCATCCACGTTGTTCAACCTGGGGAAACACTATGGCAAATCGCCAAACTGTATAGTATTTCTACTCAAGCAATTATTGACGCCAATCAAATTCAAAATCCAAATATTATTTATGCTGGCGTACAACTAATCATCCCAAGGGCAAAGCCAACGATTGAGGTAAATGCCTATACGTATCAAAGTGATGAAGCTGGGGCTAAATCTATCAATACACTCAGCCCTTTATTCACATACGTCAGTCCATTTGCTTATATGGTGAAAGAAGATGGAACATTAGAGCCATTTGATGATGATTTAATGCTAGCCGCAGCAAAAGCTCATGGTGTCATACCAATGATGTCTATTACAAACTTCACTTCAACAGAAGCTGGATCTAATTTAGCGCATATCGTTTTAGCCAGTCCTGATTTACGAGAAAAATTAATGACCAATATTCTTCAAGTGATGGATGCAAAAGGCTATAAAGGGATCAACGTTGATTTTGAAAATGTACTCCCAGAAGATCGTGAACATTATAATGCCTTTCTCCAACTGGCTGTAGACAGACTGCATCCAAAGGACTATTTTGTCTCCACTGCTGTTGCGCCGAAAACAAGCTCCACACAGCAAGGTCTCTTGTATGAAGCACATGACTACGAGGCGCATGGCAAGATTGTTGATTTTGTCGTATTAATGACCTATGAATGGGGTTGGAGAGGCGGACCACCAACAGCAATCTCACCTATCAATCAAATGAGAAGTGTTGTCGAATATGCCTTATCTGTTATACCAGCCGATAAACTCTTTTTAGGTTTTCAAATTTACGCAAGGGATTGGAAAGTACCACACACGAAAGGACAAGAAGCCGAAACAATTAGTGCCCAAGAGGCCATTCGACGTGCGAACCAATATGGTGTCACCATTCAATATGATACAACCGCGCAATCCCCATTTTTCCGTTATGTAGATGAACAAGGTCAGCAGCATGAGGTATGGTTTGAAGACGCCAGAAGTGCACAAGCTAAATTTGATTTAGTGAAAGAATATAACTTACAAGGCATCAGCTACTGGGTATTAGGCTACCCATTCCCTCAAAATTGGGTACTATTAGACGATAACTTTATCATTCGAAAATTAACGTATTAAGCTCACTAGAAAAGGGGCATCCCAGAATGACTCTCGGATGCCCCTCTTACACTTATTTTAAAGGAATTTCTACAATAGCGGTTGTCTCTAAAGGATTTGTTGATTCAATCGAAATATGACCGTCATATTTATGGACAATTTCCTTTACGATAAACAATCCTTGTCCTCTTTCCTTTCCTTGCTGTTCTTTTTTTGTCGTATAGCCCATTTGGAAAATCTGTTCCTTATCGACAAGGTTAGGTCCGGTATTGATAATTTTAAATATATAATGTGTCTCATTCGCTTCACAAATAACTACAATTTTACGCTCATGCTCCGGTAACTCTAGCGCTGCATCCATCGCATTATCAATTAAGTTTGACAATATTTTAATCAAATCCGTTGTTTTCAGTTGATTAAAGGAATGATGAAAAGCTGTAATATCTATGTCAATCTGATGATTTTGTGCAGCTAGTTTTTTCGTTTGCAATAAAATCGAAAGACCCGGATGATCGATATTTAGTTTAATTGATTCAATTGCCTGCGCTTCTTTATATAAAGCGTCCACATATTTTTCCGCTTCATCAACAGCCTCGATTTTTAAAAGCCCATGCATCACCTGAATATGATTCGTAAAATCATGTCTTAAAGAAGAGACAGAGGCGATTAATGTTTTAATTTCGTTTTGATACGTATCTTCTGTATAGCCTACTTCTGTTGCGACTTCTTTTTGATACCATCTTTGTAAAAGCCAAAAGGAAATAATTACAATGAAGATAAAAATACTATTGATAAAAAGAAGAAATAAATTATTTTCTATTGCTACTAATTTAATTTCATTCATTGTTTCTACACTAATATCAATACCTAAATAGCCGATTACTTGTCCATCTTCTTTCTTAATCGGTGCTCCAACCGTTAAATAAGTACCATATTGGGGATCTTCAATGATCTTTGTGGCATAGGATATTTTTTTATAATAAGCACCTGCCACCTGCGCTTCCGGTACAGTACAAAATTCTCCTATCGCAATCTTATCCGCTACCTCTTTCGGTCCACCAATAACCATTGACTTGGATACTTTCGGATTATCAATCTCAAGTGTATACACATACAAAGCGCCTATTTTTTCACTTGCATCAGTTAAATAATTTCTGATTGCCCAATAGTGTTCATTACGCACAGGATTATTTAAAAACTTTTCGTATGTGTCAATATCCATAGCAGCGGCAATAGACTGTGCCGCTGCTAAACTTTGATTGGCAATCGATTCTTCAACGATGACCTTCGTCCTTAACGTTGTAATATACAAACTGACACTAATAAAAACTACTAATAAAACAACGGCTAAAATAAAGATCCGCCTTATTTTATGTCTCTTCATAAAAAACTGTACATCCTTATATGTATATTAAAAACCTCTTTATAACGAACTATTAGATTATAGTAAGTGCGTAATTATAGAACGTTTGAGCATAAAAATACGCCCCTTAAGCCCTATAAATAAACGTTCTTCATTAAACCGCTAGTGAGTAAGTTACATTGTTAGTATTCTATCATATTATTAGCAAGTATGAAAATATTCCTATCATATAAGTAGAGATTACTTATAAAAAACAGTCATTTTAATGTTTAAATAAAACAGATTTTCAAACACTTTAAGGAGCACTAATATAGAGGGGTTCGATTAAATATCTGAATGGATATTGTGGGTGCCGTTTACGATTTTACTACACGGCTTACAAAGATAATTCGGTAGAAATACTTCGTGTTCAAACGCTCGTAATAGCGGTATGCTTTTTTGGGGGGATTGTTAGAAACATCATTCAAAATGGTGGTGGCATCGCTGCAGTCCGTTTATGTTAGGTTTAAAAAAAATTAGGGGCTATCTAAATCCGATGCCCCTTCATGCTTATTTTAAAGGAATTTCTACAATAGCGGTTGTCTCTAAATGACTTGTTGAATCAATCGAAATATGACCGTCATATTTATGGACGATTTCCTTTACGATAAACAACCCTTGGCCTCTTTCCTTTCCTTGCTGTTCTTTTTTTGTCGTATAGCCTTGGTGAAAAATCCGTTCCCTATCGACAATGTTAGGTCCGGTATTGATAATTTTGAATATATAATGCGTCTCATTCGCTTCACAAATAACTGCTATTTTACGCTCATGCTCTTGTAATTCTAGCGCTGCATCCATCGCATTATCAATTAAATTGGACAATATTTTAATCAAATCCGTTGTTTTCAGTTGATCGAAGGAATGATGAGCAGTCGTAATATCCATCTCGATCTGGTGATTTTGCGCAGCTAATTTTTTCGTTTGCAACAATATGGAAAGACCTGGGTGATCAATATTGAGTTTAATCGATTGAATTGCCTGCGCTTCTTTATATAAAGCGTTTACATAGTTCTCCGCCTCATCCACAGCTCCGATTTTTAAAAGCCCATGCATCACTTGAATATGATTTGTAAAATCATGTCTTAAGGAAGAAACAGAGGCAATTAATGTTCTAATTTCATTTTGATATGTATCTTCCGTATACCCTACTTCTGTCGCTACTTCTTTTTGATACCAACTTTGTAAAAGTAAAAAGGAAGCAATAACCCCTAAAGTAAATACGACATTGAGTTCAAAAATTTTCACATTATTTTCTTGAACCGTGTTTTGAATACTCTCGATTGTCTCTGCACTTATATCGACCCCCAGATAACCAATAATTTGCCCCTTTTCACCTTTAATTGGTACGCCAACCGTTAAATAAGTACCATACCGAGTATCCTCAATGATGTCTGTCACAAATGGTTTCCTTTCAAAATAAGCGAATCTCACTTGCTCTTCCGGTACACTACTGACCTCCCCTATTGGAAAATCGTTTTTAAATTCTTTACTTTGGGGATGTCCTACTATCAATGCTGTTGACACTTTTGGGTTGTCAACCTCCATTGTATACACATACAAAGCCCCTGTTTTTTCCCTTGCGTCATTTAAATAATTTCGAATCTTCCAATACTGTTCCGTGCGCGCTCGGTTACTTAAAAACTGTTCATATGTATCAATATCCATTGCTGAAGCAATCGATTTCGCCGCCGTTAGACTTTGATTTACAATGGACTCTTCCACTGTCATCTTCGTCCTTACAGATGTGGAATACAAACTTATACTAATAAAAACCAATAATAAAACAGCGGCTAAAATAAAAATCAACCTTATTTTATGTCTCTTCATAAAAATTGTACATCCTTATCTCTATATTCAAATCCCCTTTATACCATACAATTGAACTACGAAACCTACCTAATTCAGGGCTTTTGCAAAATATTTTGTCTAGATAGATTAGCAACTCTAATACTAAATGATATAGACAGAATCAGACACCTTTCACCTAATCTGTTCTTCATCCACCTTCCTAAGTACCACAAATCCGCCTCTGATTAACTCATTTGTGAATAAATATGTTGTCATTATTCTATCATAATATCAACAAGTATAAATATACTCCTGTCATACAAGCAGAGAGCACTTGTAAAAAACATTCATTTTAATGTTTAAATAAACAATTTATCCCTAACTTGATATATTTTACTCTCGTTAAATATGGTGAAAATGTCTCAGAAAGCCTGTCCTTGTCCAAACTAAAAAAGGGGCTAATCCACAAATACTTATGTTTAGGTAGCCCCTATTTTCTTGATAACGGTCTAGAAACTATTCAAGTAAAATATTCAAACTTCGCATTTGGAAAGAATTTTTCCATATACTCACTTAAATACTTTTTGATATCTTCCTCTTCTTCTTTTTGATAAATGTATTTACCGATGCCGTACTTCCCCCATTTATACCGCCTTGTCGATTCATCTAACGTTAACTTCGTCTTCGGATAGTTTTTTTTTTTGGATGACCTTTTTAGCAGGCTTCGTAAATCGGTGCTGAATAAACTCAAACGTAATATCATCCCGAGCGTCTTGTGGTAACTCTGCGTCTAAGCGCTCAAACATATGATAGTAGCCTTCTTTCCAACCTTCGTGCAAGTAAATCGGTGCGACGATGAACCCTAGTGGATAGCCCGCTCTCGCGACTTTTCCAGCTGCCTCAATTCGCTGAGCTAATGGCGAAGTGCCTGGTTCAAAGTGTTTAATGACATAATCGGCATTGATGCTAAAACGAAATCGGGTATGCCCGTTATGTTTCGCATCAAGTAAATGATCAACATGGTGAAATTTCGTCACAAACCGTAATCTCCCGTGTTCCGTTTGACCAAAATGTTCAATTGCTCTTTTTAGCGTATGTGTTAAATGGTCAATGCCGACAATATCAGACGTACAAGAAGCTTCAAATCGTGTAATGTCCGGTGCACGTTCCGCTATATACGCATCCGCCGCTGCCAAAATCTCATCCACATTCACATATGTACGGACATAAGGCTTGCTTCCCATCGTCGTTTGTAAATAGCAATAATGACAATGCCCCATACAGCCGGTCGCAAATGGGATCGCATATTCCGCAGATGGCTTCGATGTGTCAAACTTCAGCGTCTTTCGAATGCCCACCACAAGTGTCGATTTGGCCATCCGATACTGTTGAAATTCATTGTCTCCTGGCAGGTTTCGCACCTGGTTATGAGAGGTCGTATAGCGAATCTCAACACCTAGCTTTTCAAATTTTTCTTTCAGTTCTCTTCCTAGCGGATACTCCAGTGCTTTCGGTTCAAAATAAACAAGCTGAGGGATGAACGGTTTATTCATATTAGTTCTCTCCTGTAATACGTATTCCTTATGCATATTGAGTCGACATATCGCCCATATTCATTCCCTTTCACACAACATCACCTTCCTCTAATGTCAGTGCATTTAGGTTGGCTTATAAAGAAGGATTTATAACTCGGTGTAAACTGCCAAATTAAATTAAAAATCTTGCATAGGAAGGCTTGTGCTACGATAAAAGTGAATATTTCTTTATATAAAAAAAGTTCCTCTTATAAGAGAAATCAAAAGAAGGGAGTGCCCAGAAAGTAAAAACTTTCAGTACACTCCCAGCAATCCTTAATAATTATCCGTTTGGAAATTTCGGTAAAGAAATCATTGCCTTAAATAAATCACCATCTACTTGAACAATAAACTTTCCGTGTTGTATATCAATGAGGCTTTCAGCAATCGATAACCCTAATCCGCTTCCCTGGCTTGACCTCGATTCATCACCGCGCTTAAAGCGTTCCATTAACTCCTCTGCGGAAATATTTAATTCATAGGCAGAAATATTTTTGAATGTCACGCGTATTTCATTCCCTACATCTTCAACATCAATATATACCCTTGATGCAGGCTGTGCGTATTTAAAAATATTTGAGAATAAGTTTTCAATCGAGCGCCATAGGAGTTTACCATCTGCCCTTACATACACCTTTTCGGTTGGGTGCGATAGCTTAAAATCTAATGACGATGCTTCAATTTTTTCATCCATTTCGCCGATGCCTTGTGTGATTAATGATACGATATCAATTCGCTCTAACTGCACAGGCATATTTCCACTTGATGCTTTAGCCGCTTCAAATAAATCGTCCGTTAGTAGCTTCAACCTTTTCGATTTTTGATCTAATACATCGATATATTCAGCAATTTTTTCAGGGTCGTTTTCTATTTTTAACAAATCCACATACGTAATAATGGACGTTAAAGGCGTTCGAATATCATGCGAAACATTCGTAATAAGCTCTGTTTTTAAACGCTCACTCTTAATCTCACTATCTACAGAATTTTTCAATCCATCCGTAATACGATTAATATTTTCTGCAAGTTGGCTAAACTCCCCTGTTCCATCTACGTCAATTCGATGATGAAGATCCCCATTTTTAATTTGCTCCACGCCTTCTTTAATGCGGTTAAACGACTTTACCTTTCTCATCGCAAACCAAACAGCTAGCCCGATCGTAATAGGAAACATGAAAAATGTTGCTGCCACTATTAATGGATAACCAATAACAAGTAGCGCAATTTTCACCCCTGTACGCCCACTATCAAATACATTTTTTCCCCAGATAAAGACCTTATAGAGAATTTGATAAATGAGTGTATGCTGCAGCAATGTTCTATTTTTCATATGCTTGATGAGCGATAAAATCAGCAGTAACGCAATAATATAAATTGGTACGGTGATAAGCATGTACAGCTCATGCACACCTTCAACAATCATTGTATCCATCACCGCTATCCACATCGGTATTAGACAAGTAATTAACAAAATATTAAGGTCATTATATAGCTTGTCGATAACATTAAAATGAATTTCTGTATCTTTAAATGATGTTCTGCCAATTACAATGACTAAATACACAAAGGATAAAATAAATCCAGCTAAAAATACAATGAATTCATAAAAATTACGTGTAGCAATCTCTTTATCTTTTTCCCATTCCGTTATTTTTTGTTGTAAGAACGGCTCTGTAAACGCGACATAAATAATATCCGTTTGCGGATTTAATTGTTCAATTTCGTGTGTGAAATAATTAAAGTACCTATTTTCTTTCACTTCATCTGGGTAAATTTTTTGTTGATAATCCTCATATAGCATATACGCACTAAATGATTCAAATTGCTCTCGCTTCGTTCGTTCACTATTAGAGAAGACATGCTCTCCGTCAGTCGCATAATACACGATGCCTTCTTGTGATTCGAGTGTGTCAAGTAACCGATAAAAATCTCTTACCTGTTCTCTTATTTTTGCGTCTTTTTTGTAATTTATGTCATCTGCATATTGTTCTTGATAAATACGATTATTTTCCACTTCACTTAAATTCGGATTATATCTGTACGAATAACGGTAATCATAAAACAACTCTTCTTCAATCTCTCTCATCTCTTCTTCAGCCAGTGCTTTACCGCTTAAAATATATTCTTCACTTTTATATTTACTAATTAATTGTGTGAGGACAGTAGTAAGCCCTTGAGTTTCACCAGCGAATGCCCAGCTTTCAAAATAATGATTGTGATATATACTGCTAAAATCGGCCTCATATACAAATTCCGTGTCGATGATAGCCTTTATTGTCCCTGTGATACAAACGATCGCAAGCACAAATACTAACACTTTCGTAATAAGTGCATGACTAATATTTCTCAACTTTATACCCCACTCCCCAAACTACTTTTAAATACTTTGGCTCTTTCGGATTAATTTCGATTTTTTCTCGAATCTTCCGAATATGAACCGCCACTGTATTTTCTGGATTGATGGCCCTTTCATTCCATACTTTTTCATAAATTTCTTCAATGGTGAAGACTCTCCCCGCATTTGCTGTAAGAAGCTTTAAAATTTTATACTGTACTGGTGTCAAATGAACCTCTTCTTTATCCACAGTAATGATTTTCCGTTCATCATCAATCGTGAGCCCACCCGTTTGATGTACAGAACTGTTCACCTCAAGGCTACCAAATGTCGTATACCTTCTGAGCTGCGATTTCACCCTGGCTACGAGTTCTAGCGGGTTAAAAGGCTTAGCCATATAATCATCCGCTCCGATATTTAAACCGAGTATTTTGTCATGATCCTCCGATTTAGCAGAAAGCATAATTAACGGAATCATGTTCTCTTGCCGAATCTTCATCGTCGCCGTAATGCCATCCATTTTCGGCATCATAATATCCATAATAATGAGGTGAATTGTGTGATCGCGAATAAGGTCAATCGCCTCTACCCCGTTGTATGCTTTGAATACTTGATATCCTTCATTTTCTAAATAAATGCTAATCGCCCTGACAATTTCTTTATCATCATCACAAATCAAAATGTTCAATTCCATTCACTCCTCCATCGCTTTCGGCTCATGTGATCACCCCTATAGGATTCGTATAAGGACATGATACTAAGTAAATCTTAACAAACTCACACACCAATTCTTAAGATTTTCTTAGTGTTTTTTCCATGTAATTGTCATTATGGTGAATTAAATGATTGTGAGCTTCTAAAAAATAAAGAAGCACCTCCGTAGAAGTACTTCTTTTCGCTAACTATTGGTATAGTGTACTGCCAGATTCTTTAAACTCTTTTGCCTTTTCCTTAAGTCCTTCTTCAATTGCTTTCGTTTCTTTTTCTTTAACACTATTGCGAATGTCATGTGAGATTCTCATGCTGCAAAACTTCGGTCCACACATCGAACAAAAATGAGCTACTTTTGCTCCTTCCGCTGGCAATGTTTCATCATGATATTCTATTGCTCGTTCAGGATCTAATGATAAATTGAACTGGTCTCGCCAACGGAATTCAAAACGTGCTTTCGATAAGGCATCATCTCGTTTTTGCGCTCCCGGATGTCCCTTTGCTAAATCAGCTGCATGAGCGGCAATTTTATACGTAATGACCCCTTCACGTACATCGTCTCTATTTGGTAAGCCTAAATGTTCCTTCGGTGTCACATAGCAAAGCATGGCCGTACCAAACCAACCAATCATAGCTGCACCAATGGCAGATGTAATATGATCATAGCCAGGTGCAATATCCGTCGTAAGCGGTCCTAATGTGTAAAACGGTGCTTCCTCGCAAATTTCTAATTGTTTATCCATATTTTCTTTAATAAGATGCATTGGTACATGGCCCGGTCCCTCTACCATCACTTGCACATCATGCTTCCATGCGATTTTTGTTAACTCACCGAGCGTTTCAAGCTCTGCAAATTGTGCTGCATCATTGGCATCATGAATAGAGCCTGGGCGTAAACCATCTCCAAGCGAAAAGGCCACATCGTACGCCTTCATAATTTCGCAAATTTCTTCAAAATGCGTATACAGGAAGTTTTCTTGGTGGTGAGCTAAACACCACTGTGCCATAATCGATCCACCACGTGACACGATGCCTGTTAAACGATTCGCTGTTAATGGAATATAGCGTAACAGCACACCTGCATGAATCGTGAAATAATCTACTCCCTGTTCCGCTTGTTCAATTAATGTATCACGGTAAATTTCCCATGTCAGATTTTCTACGATCCCATTTACTTTTTCAAGTGCTTGGTAAATGGGCACAGTCCCTACTGGAACAGCTGCATTACGGATAATCCATTCACGTGTTGTATGAATATTTTTGCCTGTAGACAGATCCATAATCGTATCAGCGCCCCAACGTGTAGCCCAAATCATTTTTTCTACTTCTTCTTCAATCGATGAAGAAACCGCAGAATTCCCAATGTTGGCGTTCACTTTAACGTGAAAATTACGCCCAATAATCATCGGTTCTAACTCTGGGTGGTTAATATTACATGGAATAATCGCACGACCTCTTGCTATTTCACTACGCACAAATTCAGGGTCCATATTTTCTCTAATTGCAATAAACTCCATCTCTGGTGTAATAATGCCCTTTTTCGCATAATGAAGTTGAGTCACATTTTTTCCTTCTTTCGCACGCAGTGGTTGGCGCTTTAAGTTCGGGAAAATGTTTTGCTGAGCACGCGGGTCATGTTCATTTTTATAGCCATTGTCTTCTGGCTTCACTTGCCGCCCTTCATACATTTCTACATCTGCTCGTTCCTCAACCCACTTACTACGAAGAGCCTCTAACCCTTTTGTTATATCAATGGAAGCGTGGGGATCCGTATAAGGTCCACTTGTATCGTAAACTTGCACGGGTAGATTTTCCTCTTCTCCTACTGTACTCGTCGTTGGGCCTAGCACAATTTCTCGCATCGGCACTTTGATATCTGGTCTTGAACCAACCGCATATACTTTTTTACTCCCCGGAAAGTTAGACATAATCGAAATGTTTTCTTTGTTTAATGAAGTTGATGACATAAAAAAACTCCTCCTTTATATTGGTAAAGGACGAGATCTAGATCAATCCAGTAGTAGTGAGGCAAACAGAGCTACATGAGTAGGAAGACACAAATAGGTCAAACTAATATCACTTTTTGCAGATACCTTTTAAATTGATATTTCCCTATCCGCAAAAAAAGCTGAATCCATTTATTATAAAGATAAACGGACCCAGCTTACGATATGTATGTAGACATTTGCACATATACTAAAGATTTCTAACTTCCCTACGCTGGCATGATCCAGATCAGGTCCAAAGGGTCAAGAAACTTCCATGCGTTTCCCTCTCAGCCCAACTCATTGGACTCCCCTAGTTAACATTATTCAATTACTACCATTGTACATTATTTCCATCTAAAATAAAAGAACTCTTTTCAACTATTTCGTAATGGACGCGTTCGGATAGAATTTTTTTCGTTAATCTATTATGCTACCGCAGTGTTTTGACCGGATACGACAGCTTTTTGCTCGGATACCGCACGTTTTGACCGTTTACCATGGGCTTTTGCTCGGATACAATAAGGTTTTGCTCGTACTTGCGTTGTTTTGACCGGATACGACAGCTTTTTGCTCGGATACCGCACGTTTTGACCGTTTACCATGGGCTTTTGCTCGGATACAATAAGGTTTTGCTCGTACTTGCGTTGTTTTGACCGGATACAACAGCTTTTTGCTCGGATACCGCACGTTTTGACCGTTTACCATGGGCTTTTGCTCGGATACGACAAGGTTTTGCTCGTATAGCGTTATTGAGACCGGATACCACAGTGTTTCATTCAAAATAAAGCGCTCTATGACTAATTACTGTAATAAAAAAGATAGAAATTCACTAAAAAAGAAGGTTCATTTACAATAAAAAATGAATATAATCGAGCATAATACGTCGTCATCCAAAATGGTCGATACATGTCTTTATGCTGTCGTGATTCATACAAAAACAATAAATTCCTGTATATCGCAATAAAAAAAAACAATGACGCGCGATTTTTTACTAAAAAAATCATACACACGATTTAAAAATCGCCCAAAACGTCAGTAGTCAATTTTGATATACGACTTAGCTGAGAATAAGTGCCATTCAGGTAAATAGACCCAATTTGACACTTATTTAAAATTAAGTTGTATCTCGATTTCGCTAGGTGACATAATCTAGGTATCAACATGATTGATTTTAATTAATAGAAGTAAAAAATAATCGCCCTTCCTTTAGAGTAGGCAACGGTTACTACAAATGTCGGAAGGTTTAAAATGACTTATATAGGTTTACGCACTCTAGAAGATTTATCGAATAACTGAAAAAACCTTCAATCTAAAAATAGATTGAAGGTTTTTATTTTCTACACGAAAGAATTAGCTATGCACTAGCTCTTTTTTGCTTAGTTCAAGTGCTTCTCCTGTTGAAGCATGAATTTCACGTAGAAGCTCTGGGTGATCCATTAATGATAAACCGTAAGAAGGGATCATCTCTTTAATTTTTGGCTCCCACTCTTTCATGTTTTGTGGGAAGCAACGTTTGATTACTTCAAGCATAACGTGTACGGCAGTAGAAGCACCTGGAGAAGCACCTAGTAACGCTGCAACTGAACCATCTGCTGCTGTAATAACCTCTGTACCGAATTGAAGCGTTCCTTTACCCCCCGCTTCAGTATCTTTAATAACTTGTACACGTTGACCTGCTACGATAATATCCCAGTCATCTGCTTGTGCGTTCGGGATAAAATCACGTAACTCTTCAATACGTTGTTCTTTTGATAACATGAGCTGCTGAATTAAGTACTTTGTTAAAGACATTTCTTTAACACCTGCCGCTAATAATGTTGTAATATTATGCGGTTTTACAGAAGCAAATAAATCCATATTTGAACCTGTTTTTAAGAACTTCGGTGAGAAGCCTGCAAATGGTCCGAATAATAATGATTTTTTGTTATCGATATAACGTGTATCAAGGTGAGGTACAGACATTGGTGGTGCACCAACTTTAGCTTTTCCGTATACTTTTGCATTGTGTTGCTCAACGATTTCTTGATTGTTACATGCTAAGAATAATCCACTAATTGGGAATCCACCGATATGTTTCCCTTCAGGAATACCTGTTTTTTGTAATAGCTCTAAGCTGCCTCCACCTGCGCCAAGGAAGATGAATTTTGCATAGTGGTAGTGCATTTTACAAGCATCGTTATCGTACACTTTTACTTCCCATAAACCTTCTTTCGTACGTTTAACACTCTCAACACTATGATTGTAGCGAACATCTACGTTTTGTGTTTGTAAATGGCTAACTAACATACGTGTTAACGCACCAAAGTTGACGTCTGTACCTGTGTCGATTTTTGTCGCCGCGATACGGTCGTTTGCTGGACGGTCTTGCATCATTACCGGAATCCATTCTTTTAATGTTTCTGGATCATCAGAAAACTCCATTCCTTGGAATAATGGATTTTGTGACATTGTTTCGAAACGTTTCTTTAAAAACTTGATATTTTCTTCACCTTGTACCATACTCATATGAGGTAATGGCATAATGAAGTCTTGTGGATTACGAATTAAATTGTTTTTTACTAAATATGACCAAAACTGCATTGAAACTTGGAATTGTTCATTAACATTAATTGCTTTTTTAATGTCAACCGAGCCGTCCGGTTTTTCAGAAGTGTAGTTAAGCTCGCACAGTGCTGCGTGCCCTGTACCAGCATTATTTAATTCGTGAGAGCTTTCCTCTCCTGCTTTTTCAAGCTTCTCAAATACTTTAATATTCCAGTCTGGTGCTAATTCTTTAATGAGTGTCCCTAAAGTCGCACTCATAATTCCGGCACCAATTAAGATAACGTCTGTTGTATTCTCTCTGTTACTCATTTTTACCTTCCTTTTATATCTTAAGATTTGCAGAAAGGATGCAAGCGCTCCCATTGTAGGCGTCATAGCAAGCCGCGACCTAGGAACACACCTTTCTTTTCTGTATCATTTATAACCATATCATAGTCTATCACAATTATTAATAGATTAAAACATCTACTACCTGTAGGATATTTATAAGCCATTCAAAATCAGGGAAAAGCGAGAATTTTTAGACATTAAAAAGATATCTAGCTCTTTTGTAGATGGTTCAAAATATCGTCACATTCTCGAAATTTAGAAATATTACTTGTTTTAATTACTCATTCGAGTTACAATGAACACTTATATCTTTATAGTTTCTCACCATCACTTAATTTTGACTTCCGTTCCGGCTTCACTCCAATCGATAAGCATTTCATTTAAGTTAGTAGCTAATCACCGACTTTCAGTGAATAACTTATTCTATAATAATATAATAAAACATAAAATAACTAAATATCTTATTAGTACAATTTCTACAAAAACCCCTAGAACTTTTTAGCCCTAAAGGTGCATCATTGGCTCTATTTCATATAGTTTCTCTGTATTTCCTGAATTATCTTGCCATTAATTAGAACAATACGTTTTACGGCTTAGTCACTTATCTTGTGCATGATACATAAATTAAATTGATACTTATAGCATTTATCAGATGTGTTGATTATGAGCGTGCTTTTTAGTGCAATGATTAATAAAAAGGCGCTTGCTCGTTGATTGGAGCGGAGGCGACTCGACTCCAGCAGGAACAGCACGAGCTGAAAATCCATTTCTTTCGGCATTAGCCGAAAGAAATTAGTTGAGACCGTGCCTGCGGAAAGCGAGTCAACCGTAGCGGAAATCAACGTATTCCAATTTTCTCTTTAACAATAAGAGGGAAATCAACACGCGTGAGCATTTATAGAAATGCAATTAACATTAGACAATGGCGATTTTCAAAAAGGAAAGGAATGGCTATGGTAAATTTTAAATCTTTTCGTGGCGTTGTTACGCAGATTAATGATTTTTTCGTTGGGCAAAATGGTGAAAGTGAAGGCTGTTACAAGCTCATAACTGTAGAAGACGAGAATGGCAGCATCGTCAATTTTGTCGTCTCCCCTACTACTTACTTTGTAAACCAGGAAATTGTGGCTATTGGTAATCAAATTACGGGCTATTATGATGGCGATGCACCCGTCCCTTTAATATACCCACCGCAATACCGCGCACTGATCATCGTAAAAGAAAACAACTTCCAAAATGTGAAAGTAGACTTTTTTAATAGCCAATTAGTAAGTAGCGATGGCCAATTAAAGTTAAATCTCTCTCCCTACACACCGATTTCACTAATAAATGAACAACCTTTTTCCAAAAATCCTGCCAATCGAAACTTAATTGTCATCTATGGTCCGACTACAAGAAGTATCCCAGCTCAAACCACGCCTTATAAAATAATCGTTTGGTGTTAAAATGAATGATAGGAAACACATGGGACACTACATTCCCTATCAAAATAAATGCACGAAATGTGAAATCCATTTCGTGCATTTGTGATGATCTAACCTTAATATTCCCTATCTTCTATAATGTCCTGTGCTTCTTGTAATTGTTGCTTCATCAGCTCTAAGTGATCTTTATTTTGCTCGACTATATCCATATGCTCGTTTCGTTGTTCTGCATTTGAACGTGCATTTTCTGCATGGGATATGGAATTGAAAGCATGCTCAACCGCGATTTCCTCTGGGTGTGTCATCGCTTGCTTCACAGCACGATCTGCCTTTTGGACAGAGTTACTGAACAACGTACTTGGATGATCCTTTTTCCAACTTGTATCTGAGTGCTTAGCCAATTATGTCGCTTCCCTTCCTGCGAATTAAATAAGTTGATCTAGACCATAGTATTATAAATTGGGCAGAAAACTATGCACGTATCGTAAGGAAGAAAATAGCTAATAAATGCCTTTATAGATGAGACATCTTTCATCCCCTAAATAGCTATGATAACTTTTTTAAACTACTGGCTACTTACTAACGCCGCGAAATCTTCTAAAGATAACTTTTTGAGGACTTCATAACCTTTTCCTATTCCTAAAGGTCTGATAATGACTGTTCCCATGTTTGATATTTGACCTAAGCCTATATGATCTGGAAAACCATGGGCAATAATGACTTGATTTGTTCCTTTAGGTGGTTTCATTTCTAATATAGATTGAAGTGTATTTAATGTGTGTTCTTTCCCTAATGGATTTGCATCTAATTTATAAACTTCAAACCAAAAAGGGTTTATTTGAACAGGTACACGACCGAAAGCTAATTGTGCCGTTTCGATTGTTCTGCAAAATGGACTGGCCTGAATAGGGAGACGAATTGGAATTCGCAAATAACGAACAATGTCCCCATAGTAAATAGCTTGTCTTCTCCCTAGTTCAGAAAGGTTTCTTTGGGTACAGCAGTTTTGGAAATGTATATATGGCTGGTCTTCACCAACTGTTGCTTCCCCATGCCGAACATATAAGATCAATCCTCCTTCTCTCAGTAAATCTAAGAGCGATTTTTCCACCTTACTTGCCTCCCTCCAACTAATATCTAAACCTACAGCTATTGTATGAATATGTATGTAAACCTGTTAAACACCGACAAATCAGTTACAGTTCCATTAACTTACGCTTTTTTTTGTGCAATCATTAGTGTTTTTCATATGTCTGTTGGAAATAATACTTTTACACTTTCATTTGCAAGGAGACGAAGTTTATGGACGTACAGTCTGGAACATATTATTGGCCAACCACATTTCCCGATGCACCAACCTATAAAAAGTTAGAAAAAGATATTATTTGTGATGTGCTCATTGTTGGAGGTGGAAGCTCTGCCGCGCAATGTGCTTATTATTTTGCCAATACACATTTAGATGTCGTTGTAATTGAAAAATCAACTATTGGGAGCGGTAGTACAAGTACAAATACCGCACTCATCCAGTATTCAGGTGAAAAAATGTTTACGGATTTGATGAATACCTTTGGAGAAGCGTATATTGAAAGGCATTTAGCATTATTAAAAACAGCTATTGATGACATTGAAAAAGCGTCCAATATAGTCTCCATCGACTGTGAATTTACACGTCGTGATACGTTATATTCCGCCAGCTGTCCAGCAGACGTTGCACGTTTAAAAAAGGAATATGAGTTTTTAGCAAAAAACAACTGTGACGTTGCCTTTTGGACAAAAGATGATATTGAAGAAAACTATCCCTTTAGCAGAGATGCCGCTATATACTCATATAACGATGCGGAAATCAATCCTTTTAAATTTACGCATGCACTGTTTGATTATGCTTTTAAAAAGGGCGTTCGCATTTATGAACAGACAGAAATGAATGGACATCATTATGACGAGCAATTAGAGCGGATGATTGTTTCTACTAAAAATAAACATACCATTCAGGCACGCTATGTCATATTTGCAGCGGGGTATGAAGGGATAGATATAAAAAAAGAGAAACAGGTGTCTTTTGTTAGCACTTATACAGTCACGACAAATGCAGTCGATGATTTTTCGGACTGGTATAACCGAACACTCCTTTGGGAAACCGCGCGTCCTTATTTATATTTGCGTACAACGAAAGACAATCGCATTATTATCGGTGGCCTTGACGACAATACAACGTACCCGGAAAATCGAGATTCGAAGTTAATCCACAAAAAGGATAAATTGATTGAAGAATTGAAGAACATGTTTCCTAATATAACAGTAACGCCAGCGTACTACTTAGCCGCTTTTTACGGTGGCATCACAGATGGTCTTCCTATCATCGGTGTTTATGAGCAATATCCCAAAAGCTATTTCCTTTTCGCTTTCGGTGACAACGGGACGGTATACAGCCAATTGTTAGCGAAACTAATCGCCGAGGAAATTTCAGAAGGTCATAGCCGTGACTTACAATACTATTTACAACATCGTCCGCTGCTTAACACGAGGAAAGACACATAAGGTTAACAGTTATTCTGACTATATAAATCATCTTAAAACTGTCGACATTGAACGGTCAAAAAAATGGCGCGAGCAAAACATCGCTGTATCCAATCAAAAGCTTCGCAACATGTAGGCGGATTTTTAAAGTCAATCGTTATGTTAGAACATTAAAATGCACTTATATAGTTGCTGTAACATGCTACAGTTTCACCTCTATTCTCCCCGCCGCTACCTTTTGTGGGAACCCGTCTATTTTTCATATCATATGATACCAATAATTATGAATGAAGAAGGTGATTGTCATGGGTAACTCTAAATATCTGGATTTTCTATCTAAATTCGGTGTAGGCGGTGCACACCCTGGTGGGATGGAGTTAACACAGGAGCTTTTCACTAACGAAAACATCAACAATGCGACTCGCATTCTTGATGTTGGATGTGGTACAGGTCAAACGGTCGCCTATTTAGCTAAAACATATGGCGCACAAGTGACGGGCATAGATATTCACCCGCTCATGGTGGCGAAAGCGCAGGAAAGAATGAGAAAAGCACACTTACCTGTAGACATCATGCAAGGCTCTATCGAACAAATTCCGTTACAAGACCAGACATTTGATTGGATTATTTCCGAATCGGTTCTTTCTTTTGTTCATACACCGCAGGCACTGAAAGAAGTGTTTCGATTACTTAAAAATGGAGGACAATTCATTGCAAATGAACTGATCATTACTGAACCTTTCGAAGCAGACATCGAAAAGAAAATCAAAGAATTTTATGGATTTACATCGATTTTTACGGAACAGGATTGGCTAACTTGTTTGAAACAAGCTGGCTTTACCCATATTCGTATCGTAAAAAAACGCCCCATCGACCAAAGTCAGTCAACCCCTGAATTTCATTATTCAAATGATATTGAGCCAGAGCTTTACGAAATCATGGATCAGCATGTTGAGATGACCGTAAAGTATAAAGACATTTGGGACTATCGTATTTTTTTATGTACGAAATAGCGATTAGATATACGAAACCTCTTTATTCCCTTTTAAATTGAGTCAAACTGAGTAGCATAAAAAAGCACATCAACTTACGTTCCATTGATGTGCACCATCTCTTCTTCGATTAAAGACAAGCTACCTAAACATGCTTAACAATGCCCCCATTTGCCTAAGCATATTCACCCCATTTGTGATTGTTCCCGCATGACCCATAATGGCATTTAAATGCTCTGGTAATCTTCCAAACTGTGAAAATTGAGGTTGTTGATAAGGGGAGTAGAAAAATTGCTCCTGCCCTCTCATTTGATTAGGCACAAAAAAAGGATTACCCGGTCTTCTCATTTGAGTAGGAGGCCCAAATCTTTGTCTATACATTGGCGAGATCGGTCTTCTTCTATTATCTGGCGGATAAAATCGCATATTACTTCACCACCTATCACGCTTAAACTTTAATATAGTATATGTTGGTATTTTCTAGTAGCTTAGACATTTAGGAAATGAAGTTTAGCTCACATACTAAGGTGTCTGTACAAATTGAACAGTATTATATAATTTTCGCGGACACATAACAAAGTAGCTCCTCCTACTTTTTCAGTTATCTGCACACATAACTCTAATAAGTAAGGGCAACAAAAAAAGAGAGCCTTATAACCTGCTCTCACTACACAATATAAAATGCTCTCAAAAACTAAACATACACTTCTTAATATATTGTAAATGCTGCATACCCCACTCTTATCTGTCTAACTGTTGTAAAATGTGCAGTATTTTCTTTTTATGTGAATGGCCGATCAAGTTACCATATTGGATATCTTTTGTAGCTCGTGCTTCGAACTCAGCAATCCAATCTCTTTGCCCCATCGCATTTGCTTTTGTTTCATACATATCAAAACTTGGTGAAGCTGAACCCTTCGCCACTTCCTTTATAGACTGCGTTGCTCGCCCATAATCAAACGTTAAAATAGCAACTTCACCTAATGAAAGCTCACCCGCTTCATATAAGGCATGAGAAATATCAACGATTTGTTCAAATGTCGCATTTCGTACATCATATTTACTTGAAAGTTCCTCGTAAATATCTTCATTTGATTCATTCTCAATTTTATTTTCCTTTAAGTTTGTTGTTGCTGCAACCTCCTTAAAATCTATGTTCGTTTTTGAAGTTGCTTTAGATTGATAAGCTGTTGCCATACTTCCTAAAGATTCAATTCTCATTTAATCACTCCTTCAAATTAATAGAGATTAAAAAATAGTTTTTATTTGATGTACATATTGTCAGACATTGTATTCCAATAGGAAAATATCTACTTAATTGTATCGCATCAAATCTGTTCTTTTTAATGGTTATTTGGAACTTATTTACACAAAAGAATTTAAAAAGCCTGCTACCACTGTAATTGTGATAACAGACTTATTTATGAAATAGGGATTGCATGTGCGGGTTTAAAATGATTTGTGATTGTTCTTGCATGCCCCATAACAGCATTTAAATGACCTGGTAATCTTCCAAGCTGAGCCCTTGATCTATTTGTATTAGACAAATGGTTGGTAGCCTCTCTAATTCAAAAGCTAATGAATATTATGCTTAATAGGATACTAAAATCTATTGATTCATTAGAAATTTACGTTTTTTAAACATTGAAATTAATAACATAAAAATTAATGACATCACGCCTAAGAAGAAGAAGAAAAAACCAATCGGAATTAAGAAGAACGGCTCTTCTAAAGTACCATCTGGCGCCACACTACTTCCTATCATAGTGTATGCAATAAAACATAGTACCCCTAAAAAAATGGGTGTAGATGCAATTAAATATTTTTTCATAATAACCCTCCATTAATAATAAATTTAATCCTTTTTTTTATACTCCAAGATATCACCTGGTTGACAGTCTAATACTTCACATATTTTTTCTAATGTCGAAAATTTTATAGCCTTTGCTTTTCCATTTTTCAATATTGAGACGTTCGCCATTGTAATACCTAGTTTTTCCGATAGTTCCGTAACACTCATTTTTCTCTTCGCCAGCATTACATCAAGATTAACTATGATAGTCATGTTACACCTCAAATCGTTAATTCGTTATCCTGTTTTATTTCACTCGCTTTATGCATTAAGTACGAAAGCAAAGAAGTAAATACAGAAATAACAATTGCAAAAAACAGAATAAGCAAAAGAATCATTAAAAGATTAGTGTTGTAGTTTCCAATGATAAAATTGTATAGTAATGCAACAACATATAAAACTCCTTCTACCATCGCTAATACACTTATCAGTTTTAACCTATTTGCATTTTTAACAGTAAAATCATTCCCTTTATTAACATCTGAGCAAATATTCCAGCCTATACATAAAGCTATAAAATAAGGAACTCCTGTTATCCAAATAAAAGCAATAAAAGGTTTAAATAATGCCTTAAAAGATTCAGAACTTAATAATACGTTTCTTCCTATTTCTGGTCCAACATACAGACAGAATAACAAACCAAATAATCCGCAAAATACAATTATTAATTTTAGCCACTTTGCTAATTCCTGCTGTTTCATAATTCACCGCCTTCTCTACTTCTATAGGTAGAATACGCCACAACACATCCTTAGTCAATAATTATTTATCGTAAAACAATAAATTATTATTGTATCTCACAATTACCCCCTCGGATTGTAGATGTTTTTTATAATTAAGCTACCACTATAAAATATTTATGACCCTGTAAAAATTCTTTAACTGTTAAATTCAATCCCAAGTGACGGTGATGAGCCTTATTAAACTAAAAATAATTATTTTCAGTGCATTTCTTAGAATTAGTTGCATTAAAAAACACTCTCGAATGAGAGTGCAAAATAATATAAATCATAACCGACATAATGACAGAACTACTTTAAAGCATCATGCGTGTTGATTTACCTTTTATTGTGAACGGGCACCTTGGAATACGTTGATTTCCGCTACGGCTGACTCGCTTTCCGCAAACTCAGCTTCAACTAATTTCTTTCGACAAGTGCCGAAAGAAATGGATTTTCCTGCAGGAGTCGAGTCGCCCCCGCTCCAATCAACGAGCAAGTCCCTTTTATCAACCATTCCACTAAAATATCATGCTTTTTAGTTTTTCCCCGTACTCTTCTTGGATCGATTGATAATCTCTATAAAATGCTTTAAAATCCTAGCTGTTAAACCCCAAATGGTGTACTGCTCATAATCAAAAAACCATTCCTCCATTGCACGAGTTCTCCATTGATACTGCGCACCGTTCATAATTTTATCAAAGGGAAAGTCTGACGAAGGCATTGGTTCAATGGCTACTGAATGCATATACGGCTCATGATTTAATAACCAGTTAACGGGCACCGTAAATACTTCTTCCACTTCTTCTTTGTTGTAACAATGAATCGTTTGATCGTAATCAATCGTTGCGACAAATGGATACACAACAAAGGAAGGCGATGCAATATAAGGACTTAATTGCCCGACAACATTCACCGTGTCTGGATCGACACCTAATTCTTCTGATGTTTCTCGTACAGCAGCTGCTAGTGGCGATGCATCCGTTGCATCGATTCGACCACCAGGGAAGCTAATATCCCCCGGCTGTTTGCGCATCGTCAATGAACGGACTTCAAAAAGGATATGCCATTCTCCATCCACTTGCACTAACGGAATCAAAATAGCTGAACGAAAAGCGGTTTCCTCCCCCATAAATAGGGATTGATTTTGATGTAATTGATTCTTCAATTTGTCTAGGAACATAAAACTCCCCTCACCTTAAAGTTTTCTATTCTTTTTATCGTATCATTAATAGGTTAATGGATAAAGAATATCGGCATGCTATAGTTTAGCATTTTCAATTCCTTTTGAATGAAACTTATTATATGTGAGGAACTCTCGTTATATTAGCTTAAATAGTGGTTCGCTTACAATGGAGATGGTTTTCTAGTAAGAAACCCTCGCATACAGTAAACCAAATTTTAATCAGAACAATTCAAGCAACCTAATCACGTTAAAATTTCCTTCTTTAATCTTTATAATTTGCACATATTAACACTTTCATATGGAAAAATTAATGATGGTTGTAAATTTCAATTTAAGGAGATGGAAATGATGTCGGATCTTTTATTTACTGCAAATGCAACAGCTTTTGGCGGACTAGAAGGAAAAGTACAGTCACCGGATAGCATGATTAATATGAAAACTGTCCTCCCTGGAAGTCAACATGCAGAGAAATTAGACAATGCTACAAATCCTGAGCAATTATTCGCAGCGGCATACGCAGCTTGCTTTGATAGTGCTTTACAAATTGTAGCGAATAAGGAACAGATCAACTTCGATTCCGAGGTTACAGCTACTGTCAGCTTATCCGAAGATGACATCGGTGAAGGCTACCAACTAGCTATTCACTTACAAGTAAAAGGCAACAATATCGAAAAAAGCCAATTAGAAGATTTAGTTCAAAAAGCAAGCCAAGTGTGGCCATACTCAGAAGCTAAAAGAAAAAATATGGATTTTTCATTAGAGGTACAATAGTAAACGAAGAAAGACACATCTCGACCGAAATTGGTCGAGATGATGTTGTATATTTGCGAACATCTAAAAAATCTCACTTACTTATGATACGATTGTCTATAACGAGTCTAATTGTAGTTTCACTTTGATGTTTTATTATTAAAATGAAGTAGCACTCGATTTCAAATGATTATTTTTTAAGAGGCGATAGTATGAACCGTCAACAAACCGAAAAATTATGGCGTGAAGAGAAATACCGTGTGATGTCCCATAGTCAAAAGCATTACAATCAAATCAGGCAAGCGATGCGTGATCAGTTGACCTATGCACAAATTGAACAATTAATCCACGCTGCGCTACAACAACCACCAACTGCAGGAAGTATGAGCAATGCGTGCCAGCATATGTGGGGATATTTCCGTAAAGTAGCTACACCCGAAGAAAAGCAAACATACGAACAACTGCTACACGGGAAGGATTTCTCAACACTTCTTTACTTGTTACAACAATTAGCCAATCAATATAACGTCACTTATTTACGAGAAAGTACGATTTTACAGCGTGAAGAACAATAAGACATATTCTTTTATATACTAGCACCTGTTATTATAATCCTCTCGAAGACTATAAGTTAGATCGTATAACTTTAGGAGAACTAACATGAATCAAAACAAGAACAATACAGAAGTCATCTACCTTTCTGACCCATCTGAATGCTTGAGGCATCCCTTTCATCATAAACAAATCGTCTTTACAGGAGCCCTTTCCACGATGACACGTTCAGAAGCGGCGAAAAAAGTGCGAGCTTGCGGAGGAATTATACAAGGGGCTGTTACAAAGGAAACCGATTTCGTGATTCTTGGAAAACAACGCCGTAGCATTAGTACAAAACAATTAAAAGCAGAGCAATTCATTCACCTTGGTTTAGACATTCAAATGGTTACTGAAGATGATTTTATATGGCTTATTTCTATGTAAATAATACATATACCACTATCTTCCTAAACCCCATCTCATCAAAAAAGGTATGCAAAACAACGTTGTTCACATACCTTTTCATATATTTTATTTTGGAAAACTAGGATAATCGTTTAAAAGATAATACGGAGAATATTATAGAAGAACCAGATTCTTTTGTTGAAGCAAAAAATCTAGCCTATATCTCTCCTTTCAACATCCCGTACATAACACACTATACCAAAAACGACCTTAAGCCCCTTAGTATTCACGCTACCGTCTGTGCGAGTTAATTCCATTCAAAATCTGGACGCAATGACGTCGAGGCGTCAGTGATATTGCACTAAACAGAAACATTTCAGCTATGCTTTATAATTTAAACTTATCGACTTTATGTTTAAGAACCTCTGAGATTTCTTCGACTTTAGACACATTGTCGACAATGTGACTAATTACAGTTGATTGATCTTTTGAAGCTACGGCAACTTCCTCTGTCACTGCCGTATTTTCTTCAATAACAGCCGAGATTGTTTCTAAAGCTTCCAAAACTTTTTGAGAATCTCTTTGAAGATTATTAAACAAGCCCTCCATCTGATTCGTATCCTTTTCCGTTTGCCCTACCATATTCACAATCACATCTAAAGCTTCATCACCTTGATTAATCAGTTGCTCTTGCTTTTGAACAGCCTTCAAGTTTTGTTGCATCTTTACTACTGTCGCATTCGTCTCTTTTTGAATAGCCTCTATCAAATCAACGATTCTATTTGCTGCCGATTGAGATTGCTCAGCAAGCTTCCGAACTTCATCTGCTACAACGGCAAACCCTTTTCCATTTTCCCCTGCTCTTGCTGCTTCAATTGCCGCATTTAAAGCAAGTAAATTGGTTTGATTTGCTATATCAGAAATAACATGAATAATTTCTCCTACCTCATCTGAACGCTTGGCCAAACTTTGAACAGTGTCAGTCGCAGATTCGACAGTTTGTATTAACTCATGAAGCTGAACTGTGGCCTCGCGCATTGATGCCTTGCCCTTTTCTGCTGTATCCGTTGAAATTTTGGCATTTTCAACAGTTCTTTTTACTTGAGCAACCCCTTCATGTAGAAAAGTCATCATGTTTGACATCATTTCTAAAATAATATTCACTTCTTCGGATTGCTTTTCTATTCCTACAGCGGTTTCATCCATCGATTGTGTAATATTCATCGAAGCTTCTTCAGTTGTTTTCACAAATGTACCAAGCTCTTGTGTAGTACTATTCATTGTAATGGTTGTTGAATTAATATCTGCAATGATTTCTCTCAAATCGACAACCATTTTTTCAAACGAACGTGACAATGCACTAATTTCACCCTTGCCTTCCGTTTTCACGTGTATATTTAAGTCTCCTTCAGAAATTTTATGTGCTTGCTTTGTTAAACTTTCTAACGGTTTCGTTAATATTTTTGAAAAAACAAAAATAATGATTGTACTAATAATCAAAAAAACACTTATAAGTAGCGCCATTTTCAATTTATTCTTTTTCTCCAAATTGAAAATACCCGTTGCATTGTAATCCACACCGATTACACTAGTAACTTCTCCTGACTTATCCTTAATTGGTATGTAAATTGAAAGTAAATCCCCATATTCATCAGTCGTTAATTCTGCTTCACTTGTTTGACCTGTCTCAAAAACTTGCACCATCTTGTCATACTCTGCACCATTTTCTTCAACATCGCCTATAGCAGCTCCATCCCCCGCTACAACATAAAAATACTCATATCCATTATCTTTTTTCTCTCTACTCATGGTATAAAGATATTTCAACCCATTTGCTACTCTTATTTCTTCAAACGTCTCTATTAATTGTTTATAATAATCGTTTTCTTTTCTATCTTTTAGAATCTCACTATATTTTTCGACATCCACTTGACTAAGAGTATATTCGCCTATTTTATTCGCTTGCTCACTAATGGATTGAACGACTAGTTTAGAAGAGGATTGCATCATAAGAAAGCCTATAGAACCTCCCATTAGTAAAATTAACGTAGAAAATACGACTACCATTCTCATTTTTAAGCTATTCATGCTTTTACCTCTTATTCATTTGTAATTAATCTATTATTGTAAATTCAAAACTTTATTACATATTTAAAAAATACATTGTGATAAAGATATATGAACCACCTACATACTCTCTATCTTCCTTTTCTGCGTAAGTAACTTATTTCCCTTTCACGGTCAGATGTCTGAAAACTAATAAGTGTTTCAACATAAGGCTCACATTGTAGACAAAATGGATTCTTTTGCTGAAAACATTTCCCCTATCTCTTTACACCTACAGGCAAATAATAGGAAAGATTATTCGTAATCCTCCCCCCAACTCGGTACCCAATGGCTGCTGCTTTTCCGTTTAATAGAAAGCTTCCTAACAACAAGTTACCTTCCTGTTTTCCCTTCTCACTACGAAAGGGAATTGTAGGATGCTCGATGTATTGCTGATAGACAGGGGTATACGCCGAATAAGACCTTTGACGATTCGCATGCATTAACTGACCAGCTTGATCAAATATTTCTACTGTGTCTCCCTCTCTCCCAAAGGCAGGCTTTTTCACATAAGCAAGCCCCTTTTGTAAAAAGACATCCGCTTCAAGATATGTCGGAAGGAAATAGTCATCAATCCATTGATGCTCTTGTTCCGTAAAAAAAGGATGCTGCTCTTCATGTAATCCCCAAATAACGGCCTGCACAACTTTATTTTGTAGTAAAAAGGCGGAAGGAGGATTAATAATAGCAAGTTTTTTCTGTTCAACCAGCTCCAATAACCATAAACCAATTGGATTTCCATCATGATCTTCATCCAGTATCAAATTTTCGATTGGGAAAGTTTGACGATACAAAACATCTATTTTCTTCCCCTCTTCATCAAAAAGCCCTACGCCTTTTTGAATATGTAACTGATGGAGGGGTGTAAACTTCGAGGACCGTACACTATGTTGAAGATACAACACCGTTTCATAATCCTCGATATGATCCTCGTGAGCCGTAAAGACAATATGAGGGGATTTCTTATTCGTGCTACCGTATAAACTGTCATGAACGGCTTTTCGTAAAAGTGGCTCCATTCCCTCATTTGGATTTTCCACACCAAATTCTTTGCAGACCATTCCGTTGATAAAAAATAGCTCTTTAATAAATGTAGGTGTATCTGCATTCATTTCAATACACTTATAGCTATCTCCGTATGGAATCAGGTCAAGTCGTGAAATGACACTCTCGGCCGAAAGTGTTTTTAACCTAATAAAGGAAAGAGTCTCTTTTGAAAAGCCCATGTCAAGAAGAGTTTCATCAGTTACCTTTCGAAGTAAGGACCCCATTTTAAAAAATATGGAACCAATTCGTTCACTGACCAGACGGATATGAGCAACCTCAGCTTCAGTCAAAAGCGCCATATCATAAAGTGCATATTCCTCCTCGTAAAGATCTGCCCAAAAGCCTTCTATTTTCTCATAAAATTGCCGTCGCTTTGTATGATACATTTGTTCCGTCAAATCTCTTCTAAATCCTTCACATATATGACATACACGCCGCGGTCTTCATCAATTTCTGTAGAGGTAACAAGCTTTTGTCCAATTCCTGGCACATCCACAACGTCCTTTAAAAGAAAGCGAAGTACTTCAAAATGAGAGCTGCAAGGAATACGAGAAAATAACCGATAATTTTCTCGCTCATTCGGGCTTCGAAACTCAATATGTATCCCTTCGCCTCGAAAGCTTCTTTCATCTTCCCCCGACAGATTTCTTCCTAACTCTTTCACTACTAAAATCTCTTGGTCTCCATCCATCTCATTCGCCGTTAGCTCATATTGGGTTCCTTTCATAATAAAATATGTACATAGCTGTCTTGCATAACATTCATCCATGCCTACATTTGGAATCATATATTCATAGAACGGCTCATAGTGCCCATTCCCTTTATCCATATAGTAAATTAATTGTTTCAATGACTTTCCCACCTCAAGTTAGTAAGATAAACATTTCGCTAAAATCCAACCAACTGCTAATGATAACGATAATAGCATCGTCCCTACTGCTCGATTATCTTCTTCAATCGCTTTTTGAATACTAAAACGGATCGTAATGACTTCTGCTAGAATAAACACAATGATTTGAGAAACAATCCCGATAACGCCCCAAATGGCCATATCCACTAATGATACAGAATATTCAGCAGCGGCTCCTAAAACAAGCGCTAACCCCATCACTTTTCCACCAAGAAGCATGGCCGCTGACACATTTTTCTCAGCAATCAACTTAAATTCCTTAATCTTCGGCGTGCTAATGGTAAATAATGCGACTCCGACAACAAGCAGAAGCAAGGCAACTCCTAAATACGCTAAAAAATTAATATATAAATTCACATAAATCCTCCCTTTTCACTTTAACTTTTATCCACCGTAGCTTTTTGATCCACTACCAAATCCTGAACTTGACTGGGTTCCTCCTTTAAATGAGGCACTATTTTTATATTTTTCATAGTCACTACTTATTAATAATGAATTTTTATCCTTATAATAACGGCCGCCATAGTAGTAATGACCGCGGTAGGTTGAGTCATCATCATCACATACCCACACACCTTGATCGTCGTCCCAGTCCCAATCATCACAATCTCGATCAGTAGGTGGCGGTGGAAGTTCAACACTTGATGAATCGCACCCCGCAAGACCAATTGTCAGTGCAGTCGTTGTTACACCTAGCATTATTTTTCGCGTTTTCTCCACTATTTCACCCCCTTCCTCTATTCACATCATACTATTACGAACTAACGGTAAAAAAGATTCAGAAATATCATTTTTAGGAAATTAAAATTTCAGAGATAGTCCCTGTTATATAAGTTCATTTTAATATTCCAGCATAACGATTGATTTTAAAAATCAACCTACATCTTGCGAGCTTTTGACTGGATACATCGATGTTTTGCTCGGATACGGTAGCTTTTTGAACGTTTACCGAGAGCTTTTGCTCGATTTTTTTATGTGACACGATCCAGACATCCACATGATTGATTTTAATGAGTAGGAGGAAAAATATTTGCTCTTCCTTTATAGTAGGTGGTTGCAAAGCACAGAGGTGACGATATAAACGCTACAAATGTCGCCAGTTTTAAGATGGTTCAAGTAATCGTAACTTAGCATAGTAGATTCGATCCTTCATGCACAATAACGCAAAATTGCACAAGTGACTTGTTTATGGCAAACCACTTGTGCAATGCTTATTTTATGCATCTATTCATTCCAAAAACCTGCTTGTTCTAACTTCTTTTTCCCTTTGAATGCAAGGATTACACATCCGATATTAATGATCAGCATAAAGACAATGGCATATAAAACTAAGCTATAACTTCCGGTAATATCAAATACATAGCCATATGCTGGCAATGCAACGACCGACGAGATGGCTAGTCCTAAGGATGCATTGGCATAGATTTGACTGTATTCTTTATTGCCAAACAAACTTGTTGTCAGAGCTGGCCCCAATGTTCCAATAGAGGAAGAGATAAACCCGAAAAGCCCAACAGCCACCATAATAATGATTGAGCTAGAGGCAAGGAATAATAACAAGCAAATCGCTACTAATCCGACAATCATCGTGAAAAGTGTTGTATTTTTCGACCCAATTTTATCACTTAAAAAGCCAATAATCAGTGCCCCAATGAGTACACCAATCATATAGATACTCATCACACTCCCTGCAAATGTTACATCAAATCCTTTGTTCATTAAAAACGTCGGGATATGCACCGAAAAGCTCGCGATTGAGGTAACTAAAAAGAAAAAGAGTACTAATGCATAAAAAGCCGAAGATTTCTTCGCTACAACCATCGTGACACCTTTATTACTTGCCTCGTTAGCACTCGTATCACCCGTGTTTTTTGCTTCCTCTACCCCATATGGCAGTAGCCCCTTATCTTTTGGTGACTTCCTGATAAGAAGAAATATGACAGGGACAACGATTAAAATAATGGCAATACCAACAATCACATAAGATGCTCTCCAGCCTTGATTCGCAATCAAATTCCCAACGATCGGCTGTGCCACTGCTCCAAGCGCCCCACCTGCAGCACTTAAAATGCCGAGCGCCAGTCCATTACTCTTTTTAAACCACTGATTAATTAACACAGGACCTGCGATAACGGTAATGACCACTCCACCAACCGCTAGTGGAATAGCTAACACATACCAGCCCCAAACCGAATTCATCAAACCAAATAAGGCGAATGCGCTAGCTTGCAAAATGATGGCAATCACTAGTAATAAACGCGTATTATATTTCATCATTAATTTTCCAGCTATCGGTAAAATGATAATCGTCACAATGGCTGATATACTAAAATATAGCGATAAACTTCCGATACCTACGCCAAGATCTTTTGTAACAGGTGTTAAAAAAAGCCCCGCGGAATTATTTAGACCACCTTTTCCTAAACCGACAATAATACATAGTCCTAATAAAATCCACCAGGCATAGTGAACATTCGTTTTATTTTGACTCATGAGGGCTCTCCTATTTGCTTTATATTTTGCATGAAACTTAGTTATGCGCCTTCCTCATCCATTCATTAAAATCTGAAATACTCGGATTGGCAATATAATGTCCGCCTTCTACTTGGATTGTCTGTCCCGTGATGAACTTAGATTCATCGGAAGCTAAAAATAAAACCGTGTATCCTATATCATCCGGTTCACCATGATAAGGTAACACATTATATTTAGCGAAAATATCCAACACCTCAGGCGCCATATTTCGCTTAGCAGCAGGCGTTAAAATCAAACCCGGTGCCACTGCATTACATCGAATATGATCTTTTCCGTATTGTGTAGCGATATACTTTGTCAGATTGATGACCGCTGCTTTAGATGCTCCGTATGCAGCACGAACCGCATCACCGGTAAATCCAGCCATCGATGCTGTATTAATAATCGAGCCGCCACCAGCCTTTATCATGTGCGGTATAGCAAACCTACTCCCAAGCAACACACTCTTTAAATTCACATTCATGAGTCGATCCCATTCATCTAGATCCAGATTTACAACATCTAAATCTTTCTGAAGATTCGTTAATCCAACGTTGTTAAATAATACGGTTATCTGACCAAAATATTCAACGGTATATTCGATTGCTTCCTTAATGGACTTTTCATCTCCCGCATCGAGAAATATTTCAACAGCCTCTCCACCTTGGGCTTTTATACTTTCTACCGCTTCCTTCGCGCCATCCACATTAAAATCCGCGATGACTACTTTTGCCCCTTCTTTCGCTAATAATAGCGCGGTCGATAATCCTATACCTGACGCCCCACCCGTTATGAGTGCGACCTTATCTTGTACTCTTCCCATTGCTCTAAAGCTCCTTTCAAAAATAAACCTCTATATAATTTACCCAATTTTTTTAAACATCCACGGAATTTGTTATTCCAATATTTTCTTATTGGTTGATGAATGTAATGACTTACTTTCCTTAGGCACAGCTTCAACTCATGCTTTTCCTGTTAGAAATCGAGTCGCCTCTGCTCCCATCAATGAGCTAGCACCTTTTATTAATCATGCCATTAAAAATCCACGCTCATCATCTATCAGTATTTGTATAATTAATGTAACTTGTTCAAGCTGTCCACTGGCGTTGTTAATGGATCAATGAGCGGCTTGTCGATGCATAGTTTAAATAAATTGGGGAGTAACATAAAGGAATTTTTATTAACCTCATTTGTATTTGAAATGACGGAAACATATGACAGTCTGAGGCCGTCAACATTCTATGTGTAATCCTTATCGAATTAACAAATTAGAAGAATTGATTATGTGAAGAAGGAGAAGTGGTAAGATGAACAGCAAAAAAACAGTAGTTATAGTAGTAATTATTCTTTTGTTTATTGCCGTATCCATAAGCCTAATCAAGAAAGATATATGGGAAGTGAATGCAGAGTTATTGAAAGACGAAGTGTTATCCATTGAACAATCTGTTGAAACGGTAAATTTAACCGATATCACCCCATTTGAATGGGATGTAGCTTACTCTTTTGACCCATATACAACAAAAGATACGATATATGAAACAGTGGGATATAAATGGGGTAACATCAGTGAAACAGTAAATGAAGGAATGAACCAAATAGTGTTTATGAGGGACGGAAAAGTAGTTTGTTATTTGTATGGATACCCTGAAAACAATGGGTATAGCATCTATTTTACGGGTGAAAATGGAACGGAAGTAACCTCTGCTTCTATGCTTAACGCAGACGAGGATGTAACTTTTCAAGTGGACAGAAGTGATCATGTTATATATTTAAAGAACGATTAAACACCCGATTTGAATAAAAACAAGGGAATCCCAATAAGTGGAACTCCCTCGTTTTTATTCACAATAATCAACATGAACGTTTAACAGCGCCTAAAATTAAAATGGAACATATCTTAATGGGTTGACATGACCAACCTTTTGACCTGCCCAAGTGCCGATATGTAACTCGAAATGTAAATGTGGTCCTGTGACACGACCTGTTGCGCCCATCTTCCCTATTTCTTGTCCTTTTGATACAGTTTGTCCCGCTTTCACACCAATAGAACTCATATGAGCGTAAACACTTGTATAAATCTCACCATTAATCGAGTGAGTTAACATAACTGCATTACCGTATGTACTAAGGGGTGCTGCATAAGAAACGATTCCATCTGCGGCTGCCATAATAGGTGTCCCTATAGAATTAGCTACATCCACCCCATAATGGAATTCACCACCACCAAAACTTCTCCATCCATAACCAGAAGTAAATCTGCCATAAGCTGGTGTCGTCCATGTTCCACTTGATGGCACAACAGCATTGGATGAACCAGAGTTTTTATTGTTCTCTTGTTCACGTGCCAATTCCGCCATCCGCTGTTGTTCTTTTATAATTTTCGCTTCTAACTCTTCACTAATTTCATAAGCTTCTTCATATTCAACTTCCAATTGCTGTTTTGAATGTTTTAATTTTTCTTGTTCAGCTTCAAGTTGGTCAATTAATGTATTTTTATCCGCTTTTTGACTAGTTAATACATTCTTTAAAGATACCAATTCACTGTAATCTCGCTCGAGTTTCAAATGATTTTCATCCAACGCCGATTTCTTTGTTTCTAAAGATTTCTTATCTTCATTTTGTTCCTTCATAATGTCACGATCGGCTTCCATTATCGTGTTAACTGCTGAGAAACGATCAACAAAATCGATAAAACTGTCAGAACCAATTAATACATCGATAAAACTGACTACACCGTTAGATTGTAATGCACGTGCTCGATCATTTAATAATTGTTCACGATCTTCAATCTTTATGCCTAGCTCTTTTATCTCTTCTTGTAATGTTTCAATTTCTTTTTTTGTTATATCAATATTGTTTTTCACACGATCCATTGACTTTTCATTTTCAACAATTTCCTTATTAAGTGCTAAAATCTCATTTAATAATCTATCTTGTTTCGTCTGATTAGCCTCAATTCCATTCTCACTTTCTTTTATTTTATGGTTTAGTTCATTCTTTTTTTGTTCCATTTGTTTTTGTTCATCTTTTAAATCGTTTAAGGTATTGGCATACGCTTGTGGACCGAATAAAAGAGTCGAAACTAATAACATAGAAGAGCTAGCCAAAGCCCCTCTCCTTACAATCTTATTCACTTAAAAAGCCTCCCATAATACTAACCGGTAAACAGTCATTTTTACACACGGGACCATTATAGCACTGATAATATACATGTATTTTTACATTTATATTTCATTTTCAAGGCGATTTTTGTCATATATACTGTTTATACAAATATTAGTAGATAATAAGCGTTATTTTTTAGTAACATTATTGATACAAGACACTTGCTCGTTCATAGAGTAGAGGCGAGCTAGTTATAGTGGAAATTAATATGAAAAATGAAATAATGTTTGTCATCCTACTGAAATATAACACCATCATGCATCCCTTTTTTCACAGACAAAATACTCACTTCATCTTTCCTATATAACGACACAATTCAAAAACCGCTTTCAAATTGGATGCGTATCAAAAAATATTCATATAGAACATAAGATATATAATATGAAAAGCTAGGAACGTAGAAGGACCAAATATAGGTAAAACACAGGAGGTTCATGATGAAAGACAAAATTGTGATTATTACAGGCGCAAATTCTGGGATTGGTAAAGCAGCTGCTCTTAAATTTGCAACAGAAGGATATCGTGTGATTATGGCTTGCCGCAATCTGAAAATTAGTACAGCTGTCCAACACGATATTATGGAAACGACTAAAAATACAAATGTAGATTTGATGGAACTGGATGTTTCTTCTTTTGATTCGATTCGTACATTTTGCGCTGCTTTTAAAGCTAAATACCCGCGGTTGGACATCCTGATTCATAACGCGGCGTACTTAAATCATGGTGAAAAAGAATATAAACTTAGTCCCGAGCATATCGAATTGTCTTTCGCTACGAATACATTCGGTCCTTTTTTCATGACTCGCTTATTGGCAGATCATCTGGCAAAATCACCAGACCCAAGAGTTCTTCATGCTTGTACGACAAATATTAAAAACTTCTTTGACCCGAAAAGGAAGATTGAATTCGACAATTTGCGCGGAGAGTATAAAGGCAAGCGGGCTTATAGCACATATAAGATGTACGGCGACTCGAAAATGGCATTATTAATGCTAACCTTTAAACTGGCAGAAGAATATAAACATTTAGGGATTAAAGTGAATGCGATTCAAATTAACCGTGTGAAACTATCAAAAGAAACGATAGAAAAAATGCATTCCTTTTGGAAAGTATTTGCCCATTTCCAAAACCTCACGAACCCTTTACCAGCAGGCATGGCAGATAACTATTTTCACATTTGTACCTCGGATACATTTAAAGATACGACCGGCCAACTGATCAATCATAAAAAAGAGATTGTAAAACCATCCATATCCGAAAAAGGCTTTGTACAATTGAAAAACATATTCGGTTCAACTACCTATCCTAAATACGCCATCAACCCTCAAAATGTTGAACAAATCTGGAAGTTGAGTATAACTCTCACCGAAAACTAGAATTTCAATTTTTATAAAAAAGCACGAGTGATTTGCTTATAACTCATCACTCGTGCTCTATTTATAGAAAAACTATTTTTGTGCTTGACGCATTAATTCCATAAAGTCTGGAGCACTTGGGTTGGCAATATAATGGCCGCCTTCAACTTGAATCGTTTGACCAGTGATGAACTTAGACTCCTCGGAGGCTAGGAATACAGCTGTATAGCCGATATCATCTGCTTCACCATGGTATGGTAACGCATTGTACTTCGCGAAAATATCTAATACTTGTTGGCTCATATTGCGCTTTGCAGCTGGTGTTAAAATTAAACCAGGTGCAATCGCATTACAGCGGATTTTGTCTTTCCCGTATTGAGCAGCGATGTATTTCGTTAAGTTCACTACAGCTGCCTTCGAAGCGCCATAAGCAGAACGCACAACGTCGCCTGTGAATCCAGCCATTGATGCTGTATTAATAATTGAACCGCCACCAGCTTTCGCCATATGTGGGATGGCATAGCGACTACCAACTAATACACTCTTTAAGTTGACATTCATTAGTCGATCCCACTCCTCTAAATCAAGATTTACTACATCTAAATCTTTCTGAAGATTCGTTAAGCCAACATTGTTAAATAGAACTGTAATCGTACCAAAATGTTGTACTGTTTGCTCGACTGCTTCTTTAATTGAATTTTCATTACCTGCATCAAGGAACATACCGATAGCCTCTCCGCCTTGTGCGTTAATATTTTCAGCTACCTCCTTCGCTCCTTCTACATTAAAATCGGCAACGACTACTTTTGCGCCCTCTTTTGCCAATAATGTTGCTGCAGATAACCCAATACCTGAAGCCCCTCCTGTAACTAATGCTACTTTACCTTGTACTCTTCCCATTGATAAGCACTCCTTTCTTGTGATGTATAAACATCCATTTAATTTTTTCGTTTGATCACCCCGATCAACTGATGTCATTTCTATGGGAATTCGATCTGTGCTCTGGAATGGGCATCAGTTACCGGCATCCTCTCTTCGGAATTTTGCATAAATCATCAAACAGGATAAATCAACTTTTAGCAAGACCTGCGCCATCCACCTTAAACAATGGATGGTATATTAACCAATTCAAAAATGATAGGACCGAATGGACTCACCCTTAAAAACAACAGGACATTCTGAATAATTTCCCTAACATAGGATAAACGGATACAGAAATACTTATGGTGTCTGATACGAAGGAATATCTGATCTGTCTAGTTCGTCCCCTTTTACAACTGGCAATAGCTCACTGATGATTTATGTTGATCATCCCTACTATTTATAGAGGAACTGCAAAGGCATAAAGTTTCATTTCGGTCATATTATTAATAACTTAGGACAACTCGATCTAAAATTATTAATATGTAATGAGAAACTCAAACTTACAAAAAGCAATTATACTACATTTGTAGTTTAATTGTATTGTTAGAAACTCAAAATATCAGGATAACGAAATTGTTTAATATTTTTAGCTTGCGCAAAATTTCATGCAATTTGTTGTTCAGTGGACAATTGTGTTAGCACTGGGCATTTTTGTTGTGCTGGTGCGGGCACAGGAACATAACTTTATCTATACAAGTGCAATTTAATGTTCCAGCATAACGATTGACTTTAAAAATCTGCTTGCATTTTGGCTAAAAAATGAATGCTTTGCTCGTACCGGGAGGTTTTGACCGGACGCAGCAACGTTTTTTTATTAGTAGGGGTAAAAATATTTAATCTTCCTTTATAGTAGGTAGTTGCAAAGTACAGAGGTTACGATATGAATGCTACAAATGTCGACAGTTTTAAGTTGATTTATATATACAATGGTAAAAAATTAGATAACAACTAAGTGGCAACGAAAAATAAAACACGAATGCTACAATTTACTAGCATTCGCGTTTGTTTATCTTTATGGCTTCTTTTCTTCCCCCATAAAAGAACTAATTATTCGAATTCTTGATTCTCAGAAAACTGTACATGCGGGCATCGTTTTCTTAACTCAGCGATAAACTCAATTTTATCTTTCGGCAAAACTTGTACACTACGATGCACCGCTACCTCATAAAATAATTCAATTCCCTTATCAGATGCTGAAATGCGATAGCCCGTCAACTGATCTGTCGTTGGCGCAACCTTTGTTATACTTTGATACGGAATTTTACTTTTGAATGGCCCACCTTTAACTAATAGGTAATGTTCATGTAAAACATACTTAATAGAAATGACGTACCACCATAAAAAAATGGCTGAAATGATAAACATCGTAGACATAATCATGACAGTTGCTAATGAGGCTATGAAGAGGAGTAGTGTGATAGCCCCCATTCCCCAAATCATTAAGAATATAAATATTATAGAAAACATATCTACTTTTGCATGATAAACCATAACGTCAAGCACACCTTTCTTGCGATATTTGTATAAATATTTCACAAAAAAGCGCTAGCTATTACTGCGCAATAAAATCCGTCAGCCTTTTATATTATATGTCCCTACATTAAGTCGCTGCTGCAGAAGCTGCTGCTTGGTCAGCTTTCACACAATCAATTGCGATCACAAGGGCAATAATGATCGTTTCCATTTGTTCATCCACGATTTGAACTTGATAGCTATCGCCCCAAGTGAACCACTCCTTGCTCACTTTCCCAATCACTTCACCATGCTGTAACACCTGAAAATTCATATCCCACCAGTTCCCTTGTACCTCAATCCCTGCCGCATCAATCGTATAGCGAGCTTTCAAAAACGAAAACTCCTTCTTAATCGTCAGCACCTCTCGACCATTCACCTCAACGAAAAACTTCGGTAAAAAACTAAACACTTTTTTTGTAATAAGGGCGACTTCCTCTCTTGCAGCATTCATAATAGAAAACGTCTTTGGAATTTGCAGAAAACTGCCCTCCACATAATAAACGTCCTGCTCCTGTTGATCCTTTATCGTAAATTTACCACTTAGACTAAACACCTTCTGTTTGATATAAAGTTGCTTCATAACTATCCCTCTTTCCACCTGATAGCTTTCTTCTTGATCGGTCAAGTGAACTTCAGTACTTTACCAAAATACAATTCTTTTATTACTAACAACTAAGTAAAAATTGGTTTTATTAACTCCACCACATGGCCAAAACAAATAATGACCAAAGAGAAGTAAGTATGCTTATAAAACCAATGATAAGGAAATATACACCAAGTTTATTTTTATCCAATATTTTCTTTTTACTGGCGATATAGGTTAATACAATTGTGACTAAATACAAGAAAACGCTTGTAGCGGTTAGTATAGTTAAATAATATATAGGTGCTATTGAAGCAATATTTTCATTCATAAAATAAGCAACATCCTGACCGAATATTCCGAATATGGTCGCTAAAGTTAGACAGCTAAATATAAGAATATTAGATTTTACCACTACCCTTACCTCCGCATTAACAACAGTTTGTTCAACAAGACTATACGCCGCATTTTAATTTCTGACACTATCATACATTATTTTCTAAAAGATTACGCTACTTGAAAGATAACTTCAACGAAACTCTTAATATCACAAATTTCCAAATCAACTCAATGAAACCATATTTTAATAATTGATATAGTCAACCAAAGTAATAGATAATGATGTCGTTAAAAATCTATTACAAAGGAAAATGATAATGAAGCATAAATTTAAAAAATATTTATTCGTCCCCGCTATGCTAACTGCATTATTAGCTTCTCCATTTAGTGCTGTTGCCTCAGTAAATGACATCCACATGTCATATTTATATGGTGAAACTACTGACATCTACATAAAAAATATAGAGTTAACTCAAGGTGCATTAAATACAGCTACCCCATTATTTTATGAATTAAACGCTGACGGCAGTCTGAAATCTTTAATAGATCAGCGTTTAATAGAAGAATTACATAGTCAAGGATTAAAAGTAGTACCATTTATCTCTAACCATTTTGATCGTAAATTAGGGCAAATCGCCTTGCAAAACCGGGAAAAGTTATCCATTCAACTCGCGGATTCGATTGTAAAAAATAATTTAGATGGCGTCGATATTGATATTGAAAATTTAAACTACACAGATAAAGAAGCATTTACAGATTTTATTCGATTATTACGCGAGAAAATGCCTCAAGATAAAACAGTATCGATAGCTGTTGCTGCAAATCCGAATGGATGGACAACTGGATGGCATGGTTCATATGATTATTTAAAACTAAGTGAGTATAGCGATTACTTAATGGTAATGGCATATGACGAAAGTTGGCATGGTGGTCCGGTTGGTCCTGTCGCGAGTTTATCTTTTGTTGAAAATTCGATTAAATATTTATTAAAACAAGGAGTAAATCCGAATAAAATCGTTTTAGGCCTTCCTTTTTATGGTCGAATTTGGAAAGATGATGAAGCAATAGGTGGCTATGGTATTGCGAATAGCGCTGTAAAAAGCATAGTGAATAAGCATAAAGGAAAACTTTATTTTGATGATGCTTCTAAATCGCCTTATGCTAAATTCACAGTTAAAAGCAGTGACTCCCCCACGTACATTGGTGGTAAAAAATTAACACCGGGGAATTATACACTATGGCATGAAAATGATTTATCTTTAAAATATAAATTAAGATTAGTAGAGAAATACAATTTAAGAGGCACTGGTAGTTGGGAATTAACTCAAGCAGATAAAGGAATATGGAATTTTTATTCGGCTTGGGCAAATGGACAGCATCATTTTATCGATTCAGAAAATCATTGGGCTGAGAATGATATTATGTCCCTTTACCGAAAAGGCTGGATTAAAGGCAAGAACGAATACACATTTGATCCAAACGGTGATTTAACAAGAGCACAAGCTATTTCTATCATCGTAAACGCAATCGGTTTAGACAAAACAAACGAAACAGTATCGAACTACTTTAAGGATGTGCCAACGAACCATTGGGCAAAACGGGCTATTGAAATTGCACATCAATACAATATTGTTAATGGAACGAGTGCCAACATATTTGAACCAAATGCCAAAATTACAAGAGCGCAATTTGCAGCCATATTATCGAGAGTGTTAGACTACCCAATAACTAATACGACGGAATCACCTTTTTATGATGTACGAAAAGATCATTGGGCGTATGTAGATATTTTAAAGCTATGTAGCGAAGGCATTATTAGAGGAAAAGAAGACGGTGGATTTTACCCGAACGATCATATTAAAAGAGGGCAAATGGCCGCGATGGTAAATCGGGCAAGTGAAGATTTAGAAAAATATCCAATAAAAAAATAAGTTCCCTCCCCATTAGGTAGACAGATGAAAAATACAATCTGTTTATCGAATGGGGAGTTTTTCAAAGTAATAGAATAAGGCCACTTTTCTACACAATTGGCTTTTCAAAAATAAAGACAGAAACAGCCATATCCTCTTCAATCTTTACATCCGAAAATAAATGCAGCAGCTTTGAACCGATGAGCTCCTCCATTCCTTCCGGGACTTGCATCTTATATATATCTTGAATCATTTGGGTTCTAGCACTATGAATTACTTTTTTACCTTCTTCGGATTGTGTGATAAATTTTTCGGTTGGAGTTAGAATACCATGCATGGTGGTAACCGCCATATTCTCTACGAAATGCGTATAAATTCGCTCCGGTCCCTTCCCATAAATCTCTTTCCGCATTTTCCGCACAATATCATTAAATACTGTTTCCTTTTTTCCCATGTTTTTCACCCCTAACAATTTCATACTACATTAAAGCTGTAAAAAAATTCAATAGCTATAAATTTATCTTGTTTTTCGGGATGCCCGTAGTATAATAAATGGTACGGACATAATTTAGACAAACTTTATCAATGGCATTCTAATAAAACAGTTTGTTAGAACGCTATTTATTATTTCCAATGGAATGATGCATTAGTAGGTATTGCTAATTAATTACTCCACTACAAGGTCTTATTAAAAGATAACTTGTGGTGGAGTTTTTTTGTGCAGAAATATAACTTTTGTATTTTGTCGTTTACATTTCCTACTCAAATAACTTCAAAAAATCAACATTTATAAGGAGGGGTTTTTAACGCTATGTCTTGGACTATTCTACATTTTATCGGCATTATTTCTTATGCAGCAACTGGCGCATTTGTTGCGCTTGAAGCGAGATTTTCTTTTATTGGCATATATGCACTCGGCTTTATCACGGCTTTCGGTGGAGGGGTCATTCGAAATTTGATTATTGGTGTCCCGGTTACTGAACTTTGGGATCATTCCACCATTTTAACAGTGATCATGACGCTGACATTGATCGTATTAATACCGCTGAAATGGATTAATCATTGGAGACGATGGGGGTTATTTTTTGATTCCATTGGCCTTGCTTCCTTCGCTCTCCAGGGAGCCATGTTAGCTAGTGAAGTTTTTTCGAATGATTTAGGCGTGATGATTTTGGCAGCGATGTTTACGGGTGTCGGAGGAGGAATGATTCGTGACGTCATCGCTGGTCGAAAACCACTTGCGTTGAAAGAAGAAATTCACACCATTTTAACGATTGTATGTGCGATTTGTATTTGGCTGGGCTGGAACTCTCCTCTTGAATTGACGCTGATCGTCCTAATTGTGATCACTTTACGAATGTCTGCTATTCAATTTCAGTGGCGACTCCCCCTCCCCTGCAACCTAAAAAATGAGTAGTAAAAGGTTAATACTATTTGGAAGCGGTATACGGGGCAATTAGTACGTAGTAGGATTACGGATACAAGATGTACGTTTTAAAGGCCATTATATTAAAGTAATCCGTAAAGGAGATAGATAGTATTATGTTAACAGAGGATGCTTTAGCGTATGTATGAGCATATTTAGAGATACGTTCAGAACACTGTAAGTCCGCAACCAAATAACGCATATAAAAAGCCTGGTACCTCCCTTTATAATTGATATGCTCCCCGTTAGGTAGACGGATTAAAAAATAAAAATGTATTTATCTACTGGGGAGCATATCATACCGACAATGTGCCCTTATTTTTATAATTCGAACTTACAAAGAAAATCTCCAATATTCTTAATTTCTTCTGAAAACTTCACTTTATTCAATTGCTGATAATTCGCTCTCTGTTACCCATTTATGATTTGTTATTTGCTCACCTGTTATAGAAGTAAAATCCACCATATAAACAGTCGTTTCTTCTGCTGAATCAATTGTGGCAGTTGCCCCATGCATTCCTTCCATATGATCTGCATTCATCTTTACCTCTGTTCCTGGTTCTAAAGGAGCCTCGGCTACACCCTCTAATTCTTCGTGAATAACCCACTTATGATTTGTAATTGGGGCTCCTCCCATCGTTGGTGTATAAGAGACGGTATATACCGTAGTATTATATGCACCTACAATTGTTGCTTCAGCCCCCTTCATGCCTCCCATATGGTCTGATTGGATTATTCCTTTACTTCCAACAGGGAATGTCGGATTCTCAGCTGCTTTTAATCCATCTGGAACTTCACCTGAACCAGAATGATTCATGCTAGAATGGTCCATTTCATTCATGGCTTCATGATTTTGCATTTCTTCTATGCTATCCATGTTATGATCTGTCATTGCACTTCTCTCTTCTTGAGTTGTTTCATTTGGCAACGTTTCTTCCGTATTTTCTGCACATGCAGCAAGTGTTAATGATGCAGATAACAGCATCATACTCATTATTTTTTTAGCTACCATTCTAATCCTCCTAATAAGCTCATTTAGATTAACTGCCACCCATTATAAACTTTGAATATGCAAAAATTATGCAGATAAGTAGTGGTTTTATATTCCCTAATATATCATGGCATCCAAAACACCCATGATAATCAAAATAACGCCTGCCAACCTTTGAATCGTTTCCCCTACCTTCACACTCTTTTTCATAATTAACCCTTTTACATCAAATAACCAAATTAAGACTAATATAATGATAAGGGGAATAGATGTTGCAACACCAAAGATTACTGGTAGTACCAGTCCATAAGAAGTGGCTAGAACTATAGGCATTAACCAAACAAAGAAGAGAACAAACATCGTTGGACAGAAAGCAATGGCGAAGCTCGATCCAAGTAAAAAGGATCCTAACTTACCTCCTTTTAAGCGCATAGGAAGATGCATCGTTAAACGATTTAGAAACTTTAATTTTACAATGCCTAAAAGCACAAATCCTGTAATGATTAATAATGGACCAATTATTTTACGAAATATGGGAAAGTATTCGTTTATCTGTGTTTCAAATGGTTGTCCAAAAATCCATGCTAACAATCCTATTGAAGTATAAACAACAACTTTTCCCATAATAAAGGAAAGTATTTCTCCCCAATTGTTTTTCATTTGAATAGTACGATTACCATATAAAGTGATGGCACTGACATTTCCAGTTATTTGGCATGGAGCAACTGCACCAATTAATCCTAAAAGGAGTGCAACAATCATAGGAGAGTGTGCATATGAATTTAAAAATATAGAAATTGGTCCTGTTATTGTTTGGCTAATCTCAGACAATACACTATACATTTATGAAACACCTGCATTTTCTTATTAAATTAACTGCATCGTTGTAATACAAGTGCCGTCATTTTCGAATGTAGAAAACTCGGACTTAACCATTTTACCCTCATGTTCAATTTTTATTTGGTATGTTTCATTACGTGGTAGCCACAAGTCGATAAATCCGTTTGCTTGTGTTTGTAATATTTCATCCACTATTACTTTTCCTTCTGTATCTTCAATATATACGTTGAATTGTTCATTCCCTAATTCACCTTGACAGCCTGTTAAGCTGTGGTTTTCGCAAGGATGTGTTTCATTTATGTAAGGGGCAATCGAAACAAAAAACTCGTCTTCTGGTAGTTCATAGATTGTCTTGGTTCCATCGTTGTCACTCACAATTAATTCCTGAGATGTGATAGAAGCAGATTTGGCTTCGGTATCACGTACACTGTAATTGTGAACCATCTCTTTAATATCCTCTGTTTCAATTTTTACAGAAACATTTTCTTCATTTGTATTTTCCCCATTACAAGCCACTAATATCATTGCAGCAAATAAAGTTACAACAAGCTTTTTCATTTGTATTCACCTCAAATTTTATAAAAAACAATTTAACTCCATTTATAACCGATTCCCCAAACAGTTATTAGAAATTCATCTGTTGGAAATCCTGCTTTTTTAAGTTTCTCTCTCAAATTCCGAATATGAGAATCCACAGTTCTGTTATCCGTCTCTGTCTCATACTCCCAGGCAATCTGTAGTAATTCCTCGCGCGTATACGTTTTAGTAGGTCTAGAAATTAATGCTTTCATAATATAAAATTCCTTCAATGTAAGTTGAACAGTTCTTTCCAAATACTTCAAAGAATACGTTTCCGTGTCTAAAATATAATCATTGTAAGCTACGGAGGTCTGACTCGTTTCATCAGAAACACGGCGTAATAATGCATTTACTCTTGCGACCAATTCTCTTTCATCAAATGGCTTTGTAATATAGTCATCCGCTCCTGTATTCAAACCTTTAACTAAATCTATTTTATTGGTTCTTGCAGTAAGCATAATAATAGGCACACTCGAAAATTTTCGAATGGATTTACATACCTCCCACCCGTCTATTTCAGGCATCATGACATCTAGTAAAACAAGGTGTACCTTTTCTTTTTTTAGTATTTCGATTGCATGTTTGGCACTCGTTTCCTTAATACACGTATATCCTTGAGGAATTAGAAATAATTCAACTAAATCCAACATCCTTTGTTCATCATCAACTAAAAGAATTGTTTGCATCATCAAACCTCCGACTATAATGTTATTGTAAATATGCTCCCTTCTCCTACTTTACTTTTAACATTAATGGTACCACCATGAGCCTCTACTAATTCTTTCACAACAGCAAGTCCAATTCCCGAACCACCATATATACGTGACCTTGATTTTTCCACTCGGTATAGTTTTTCAAAAATAAACGCCAGTTCATCTGATGGAATCCCAATTCCTGTATCCGTTACGGAAATAATCGTTTCTCTGTCTTTATTATAGACTTCTATAGTAACCTCCGAATTTTCATCTGAATACTTCAAAGCATTGTCCAATAGATTTAGCATAATTTGTTCCAATCGAATGGAATCAGCGTATATTTGGAAGTCTTTTTCACAAACAAGGTTTAGGTTTAGTTTTATTTTTTTTGTTTCATATGAAGGTGCAACAAGTTTATAAATATTTTCGAAAAATGGACGAGCCCAAAAGTATTGTTTAGATATCGTAAATGAAGTTTCATCAATCCTCGCTAAATCCAATAAATTTTTCACTAAATTCTTCATTCGCTCTGACTCTTCACCGATGATTTCAAGATAGTGATTTCGTTCTCCCTCACTTAACTCTTTTCTCATAGCTACTTTCGAATACCCAATTAAATAGGTCAATGGTGTACTTAATTCATGTGCAATGGATGCAAGAAATTCATTGCGCTCACTTTTGAAATGTTGTAAATCATTAGCTAACTTCTGAATGGAACTTGATAATTCACCAATCTCATCTTTCCCCAATATAGGTAAGCTAACATTAAAATCACCTTTACTTAATTTCTCAGTAGCCTCCTTCATACGTATTAATGGTCTTGTTAAAACTTTAGATAATATTGCGTATACAACAAATAGCACAATAAAAATTGTCACTCCTGAGATAACAAAATGCATATTCATACCATTAACCATTTGATTCATAGAATTTGTGCTTTGAAACATGAGTACATAGCCAGATTGATTTTTACTCACTTTATAAGGGTGCGCGCTCACAATATAAGGGGACCTTCTCCAATCCGAAACTATAACTTCATCTTTTTTATTATTAAGATCATTGATTAAAAGGTTGTACTCTTCTAGCAACATGTAAGATCGATCAGAACTATTAATGATGTCACCTGTACTATTTGTAATCGCCACTTCTCTATTTTCATTTTTTTCCATCAAGATGATATGTTTTATTGTCATGTCTGTAAAATTTTCAACAAGCACATCACGATGATTTGCGCCATTTGCTAGTAATAATGAAAATTCTTCCTCAACTCTTGTATTGATCATATTTTGATGAAGGTAATACATAAGAAATAACTCTAATATTAGGACAACAATAAAAAAGTATGTTGCTAATTTTGTAGAGATTTTGTTCAATTAAAAATTCGCCCCTCTCATAAAAAAGTATAAACAATAAATATGAAAAAATTATGCAGATACTTAAATTACCTTTTATTTATTTCGCTTCATAATTAAAGTCTTATTAGTTTAATCATATAAAAGAACGTTGTTTAAAGCTTAAAAACCTTAGAATTAAACTAAATTCTAAGGTTTTGTCGCCCATTGCATACGAAAAGCAATATTTCAAAACTTCACAGAAAACGAAGGTCATATAATTAACCCCTTTTAATCTCACAAATAATTTAAGGGTTACGCCCCTTAAATTATTTGTGAGGCGAGCAAACGATAGCGCACTTAGATTGAAAGCAAAATTTCAATTTCCCTGTCCATTTTCTTGACATAGTATCAGGTCATGTTGGTTTGTAATAAAATTTAAGTAAAAAATTTTATTCACCCCTTATTTAACAGCAAATGCAAAACCTCCATTTTGTAAAAGATTGATCAAAATGGAGGTTTTCATTTTAGCTCAGCATGAGACTTTTATAAAAAAGGTTCATCATTTCCTAAAGTGTTGCTCTACAATCGAGCCCGTTTATTGAAAGTTGAATTAGCTTAACAAAATTCATTTTTATTTCACAATGAATGCATCATCCATTCATGACATGGGTATTTATCTCTATGTCATTCAGCCGATAGCTAGTTGAATTATTTTATTGGTAAGTTCACTGTCGGATTTAGTGAGTGGGAACAACTCATCGAAGTGATTACACTCAGGTTGAATCCAGTACTCGCCTGGAAGACCCGATGATTTCCATGCAGCGTAGAAGTCATCGGACTGGCGCAGGAACTCGGAAGTCTGCTTACCACCTCTGGTTACTAGTAGCGGTGGAGCAAATTTGGGTAAATTAAGAATCGGGCTATTGCGCAAAATTTGATCCCAAGTCAGCTGCAAGTAAGGCTGCACAAATGTGTATGGTAACGGCTGAAGGTCAAATAGTCCACTAATCGCACATGCACCACGTATGATATCGGGTGGTAATCCATAATCATTTTCCCAATCCGTTGCGAGCACCATTGCGACTCCGTGAGCACCCGCAGAGTGACCTGTGACAACTAATCGTTTGGGGTCTGCACCGAAATCTGCAGCATGATTGTAAGCCCAAGTAACCGCTGCACGATGCTGGCGAACAATCTCATCGATTGTAACAGCAGGGCATAAAGCGTATGTAGGAATTATAACTGTAGCGCCTTGAGCCACAAGTCCTCGCGCGACAAAACTAAATTCTTTGCTTGTAAGCGTTCGCCAATAGCCTCCGTGAAGAAACACCACGACGGGTCCTCCTGGCTCACCGTGAAAAACATCTAGTCTTTCAGCTATGGTAGGTCCATATGGAATGTCTAGCGTGCAGTCCAGTTCTTCCTGAGCCTTCGCACTCTCACTTGCGAACCATTTTCCTATGGAATTAAAATCAGGTACACTTGCATCAATATCATACTCTTGATTCAGCTCCTCTATTGAATTGAATACTCTACCTCCTGGTGTTTGATAAAAAGAACGCGTGTTAACTCCCGTATAAATAATATCTTTGTTTAAGCTCAAAGTTTATCATTCCCCTTTCAAATGAAGAAATCTCGTGAAGCTTTACTGTAGCCGTTATTTTTAACCCCATCCTAAATCATGAACGGGGTTATACTTGTTATAATTTTTTTGGAATTAAATCACTTTATTCCCTTCTTACACAAGCATAGCTGTAGTATCGCACCACAAATATGTAATTCTTTTTCATTACTCATTTATAATAACACAGCCAATACTTTAGCACTCTATACCACAAAGACACAACTTTACGAATACAAAAGAGCTGCCTTTGTTCGGCAGCTCTTTATGATCACACTGTAATTTCCTTCTTTTTATATAAGCTTAAACGTTTTTCTGTAACATGGAACAGCACTTCGAGTAGTATACAAATTATCCAATAAACAACCGCTGCTACTAAGTACATTTCTAAGAAATTATAGCCTTGGTTCGCTAGCATTTTTGAAATAGCTAAAATTTCTACTACTTTCACTGCGAAGGCTAATGATGTTGATTTAATTAGGTTAATAAAAATATTTCCCATATTCGGTAACGCCATAATAATCATTTGTGGGAAAATTACGCGACGCAAGCCTTGCCATGTTGTCATGCCGACACTGTGACAGGCTTCCATTTGCCCACCTGGAATCGAATTGATTGAGGCACGGAAAATTTCCGTCGTGTATGCCGCTGCATTCAGCGAATATACGACAAATGCATAAAATAGCGGTGAGACACTATGTGCATCCCAGCCAAGTGCCCATGATTCATTTAACCAATCGACTACGACCGGTACACCATAAAAAAAGACATACAATTGCACTAGTAATGGTGTGCCTCGAATAAATGACACAAACGCGGCTATTACTTCATGTAAAACACGCACTTTATATATACGAGCTAACGCCATCGCAAGCCCAAGAGCCGAGCCGATTAAAATCGCAACGACGGCAATCAGTAATGTAATCGGAACCCCTTTTAACACCTCGGGGACATGTTCAAGCGCAAATTGCCAATTAAAAACGGTCAATTTTCTTCCCCCCTATGATTTTGCCACATTCACACGACCCTTTTTATATCGTGTTTCTAAACGATGAATTGTCACTTCAATTAACGCACAAACGGTCCAATAAATAATTGAAATGATGACATACACTTTAAACATCCCTAAGCCGTAGCTGTTACCAATAATGATACGCGCCTGCCCCATAATGTCGAGTACCCCGATTGTAAAGGCGATTGTCGTATCCTTTAACAGTTCAATCGTCGTATTGCCTAAGTTCGGCAATGCTAACACAAATGCTTGTGGTAAAATAATGCGACGTAACGCCTGCGTATACGTCATGCCCACGCTATAGCATGCCTCTAACTGATCTGGTCCAACTGCCATGTAGGCAGAGCGAATCACCTCTGATAAATAAGCCGAAATATGTATACTAAATGTAGCAATCGCAAAAACAAGTGGTGTTAAATCGTTAATATAAATCCCCACTGCCGCCAATAACTGCGGGACACCAAAATACACTAAAAATAATTGGACAAGTAGCGGTGTACATCTAGAGAAAGAGATAAATACCGTCAATAATTGACATAAAACCGGGATTTGCTTAATGCGAATAATGGCAATGATTACTCCAAGAAAAAGCCCTAAAAACAACGATATAATCAGCATAAATAGAGTTAAAGGAAGGCGAGCGATTAGCTGCGTAAATAGCGCTCCCCATTCTGTTAAAGATGCATCCATTTGAAGCTCCTTTCTTATAAAAATAGAGAGCAGCGCATGCTCTCTATTTTGGATTAAAAGTTATATTGTTCTTTGTTGATGTATTCAACATCTTGGAAGAAATCTACATCAAACCATTTTTTCGCAAGCTCTGAAAGTGTACCGTCTTCTTTTAACTCATTTGTTGCTTCATTGATCGCTTGTTGAATGTCTGTGTTATCTTTATTGTAAACAATATATACTGGCTCTTTTGATACAACGCCGCCTACCTTAATGTCTAGCTTCATTTCTTCTTGAATCGCATTAAACGTCGACACATTTAAAAAGACCGCATCGTATCTACCTTCTGCTAAACCTTTTAAGTTGTCGGCATTCGATGGATGTTCAATCGTATCGATTTCGACCGCTTTATCTGGATTTTTCTCATTATAATTGTTAAGAATGGTACGTAATCCACCACTTGGTGCCATTGGTGCTAGCTTTTTCCCTTGTAAATCTTCAAATGATTGAATATCTGTCGTATCCTCATGGACGATTAATGCCGTCATAGAATAACCATACTCCGGATCCCCATATAAAAATTTCTCTTCACGCTCTGGGTTTTTGAAAAACCAGTTAATCGCAAAATCTGATTTTTTCGTACTAACCCCTATTAAATTACTTTCTTCTGCACCAAACTGATATTCAAATGTATATGTACCATCTAATTTTTCCTCGACTGCATTTAAATAATCGATATCATACCCGACTGGATTATTATCGCTATCTGTATATAAAAATGGTGGGTTTACTTCATCACTTAATGCCACTTTGATTACTTTTGCACCTGAGCTATTTGCTGTTGATGCCTCTTCGTCTGAGCTACATCCTACTAACATAGCTGCTGCGATAGATAAACTTGCCACGAACGTACCGAATTTTTTTAATTTCATTGATTTTCTCTCCCCTTTAAATAAGATATTCTGGCTCTTTGCTTAATCGACGTAAAAACTGTTTTGTACGGTCCTTTTGAGGATTTAAAATCACCTCTTCTGGCGTACCTTCTTCAATAATGTGTCCGCCGTCCATAAAGACAACATGGTTAGACACTTCACGTGCAAAATCAATTTCATGCGTCACAACAATCATCGTAATGCCTTCTTTTGCAATTTCTTTCATCAGATTTAATACTTCTCCAACCATTTCAGGATCTAGCGATGACGTTGGTTCATCAAATAAAATCACATCGGGATTTAATGCAAGCGCTCTTGCTATACCTATCCGTTGCTGTTGACCACCTGATAAGCTCGATGGATACGCGTCTCGCTTGTGCAATAACCCAATTTTGTCTAATAAGCGTTCTGCAATGCCAATCGCTTCTGACTTGGAACGTTTTTGCGCCACAATTAAGCCTTCTACAATGTTTTCAATGGCTGTTTTATTTTGAAATAAATTGTAATTTTGAAACACCATCGCTGTATGCTGGCGGAGTTTTAAAATATCTTTTTTGGCCGGCTTTTTTACATTGATTTTCAGCGAATCACCAATTTCGATTATTCCTTCATCTGGTTTTTCCAAATAATTAATACAACGCAAAAATGTTGTTTTACCTGAACCTGAAGGACCAAGTATCGTTAATACTTCTCCTTTCTTTACTTGGAGGTCAATGCCTTTTAACACTTGGTGATTTTTGAAACTCTTTTTAATACCTGCGAGCTTAATCAAATTGCTCCCCCCCTTTGATTAAAAATATCGATATTTCAGAAATATAAAATTAATCTAACACAACAATTCCTACTTGTAAAGTAGGTTTTTAGTGCATTTACCCCTAGATTTTTCTGAAGATTATTTGTATTATGAACTATAATGATTTATTTTCCTATAAATTAACTAAGAATTAAGAGGTGGAAGAATGGATAACTTACATGTCTTCATTAAAAATGAAGCGCAGCAAGCGGTACTAACGCATTTACATGCGCTAAGTGAGACAATTACAACATTAGGGGAAAAGGCAGATCGTGAAAACGGCTTTCCATATGACACGTTTCAAAAGTTATTAGATATTGGCTATAACAAACTCACACTCCCAAAACAATATGGTGGTGACGGCTTTGGTATTTACGACATGATTTTGTTCCAAGAAACATTAGCTAAATATGATGGACCTACTGCATTAGCGATCGGTTGGCAATTAGGCGTTGTCGGTGAAGTATACGCTAAAAAAATGTGGTCACCCCCACACTTAGCACAATTTGCTGAAGCCATTGTACACGAACGTGCCGTAACGAACCGCATTGTGAGTGAAGTAATTACCGGTAGTCCCACACGTGGTGGCCGTCCAGGTACAAATGCAACGCTCATCAATGGGAAATGGCACATTACAGGTCGTAAAACATTCACTACGATGTCTTATGCTTTAACACACTTTTTAACTTCCGCTTGGATTGAAGAAAAACAAGCAATCGGCTTCTTTTTAATTCCAAAAGATGTGGCAGGGCTGACGATTGAAGAAACATGGGATATGGTGGCGATGCGTGGGACAGCGAGCCATGATTTAATTTTAGAGGATGCCATTGTGCCAGAAGATGCCTTAGTCGAAGTCAATGATGGACCAAGAAGCACTAAAATCAACGGCTGGGCATTGCATATCCCTGCTGTCTATTTAGGTATCGCGCAAGCTGCACGTGATTACGCCGTGCAATTTGCTAGCACATATAAGCCAAACAGCTTAAATACGGTGATTGGCGAACTACCGCATATTCAAGATAAATTAGGACAAATCGAATTAAAATTAAAGGCAGCACGTTACTTTATTTATAGTGTCGCAGAAAAGTTTGAGGATCCTAAAACACATGCATCGATTTCAGTAGAGCTTGGTGCCGCAAAACATATTGTTACCAATAGTGCGATTGAAATTGTAGATTTAGCGATGCGCATTGTCGGGGCGAAAAGCTTACAATCCAATAATCCGCTCAACCGTTACTACCGTGATGTACGCGCTGGTCTACATAACCCACCAATGGATGATATGACGATTACAAAACTCGCACAAGCAGCACTTGCTGAAGCAAAAACAGAGGAGGATAACGAATGACAATTCAACTGAAAAATGATCAATTAAAACTCGGGCTTGATGATGCCCCGATTAAAGTAGAAGTATTTTCAAATTTATCTTGCCCAGGTAGTAAAATCTTTTATGATATGACAAAAGACATTTTACCAGCACATATCGAGTCCGGTAAAATCCAGTACATTTTAAAATTATATGATAAGCCACGTGAAGAGTTACTAAACGGTTTGTTAGTTCATCTATGCTTAGAATACAATAACCCAACACGTACATTTGAAATCATCGATGATTTATTTGCTACACAAGATGAATGGATTCATTACAATAGTGCTGAACTTAAACAACTGCTTGTCACAAAATACGGCTTACATGAAGAAGAAGTTGAAGCAAATACAGAACGTAGCTTACAAGTAACATTAGAAGCTATTGAGCGCGATGTGAAGCTCGTGCCAACATTATTCATTAACGGGGAAAAACATTCATTTAAAGAGCGCCGTGTATACTCGGAATATCCAGATTACATCGCTGCTGCCCTTGAAAAACTAAATACCTAACTTCTATATATGTACATTTTAATGTTCCAGCATAACGATTGACTTTAAAAATCAGCCGACATGTTGCGAAGGTTGTGACCGGATAACGTAGCTTTTTGACCGTTTACCCAGGGCTTTTGCTCGGATACGATAGTGTTTTGCTCATACCGGGTTGTTTTGACCGTTCAATGTCGACAGCTTTAAGATGATCTATATAGCAATCGGACAATCAAACGAAACGAGTGTCGATACACTACACAAAACGCTAATCTCCACTACAGGCAAGACTTCAATCCAATTTTTCCGGACCGAGCGCGCCGGAAAAATTGGATCTTTTACTCGTGCTGGTCCTTCGCCTCCGCTCTCATTAACGAGCAAGCGCATTTTATCAACCATTCCACTAAAGCATCATGTTAATTACCTGTCCATATTTGTCTAATCAACACATCTGTTAGGTTAATTAATATTTTTACCCATCATTACCATACTGTCATAAGACTTAAATCCTCTTTTATGGTAATAGCCTTCTGTTCTATCTTCTCGCGATGTAAATAATATAATTTCTCTAATCCCTCTTTTTATCAATCGGCTTTCAAATTCATTAAGTATTTTAGTACCTAATCCTTTGTGTTGTAGATCACTTTTTACGCAAAACTCTATAATATGAAACAGTCTGCCGTTATAAAATTGTTCTTCATTCCCCATAATCATTCCACACAAAGTTTCTTCTTCATAGGCTTTAAGTCCATAAAACTCTTGACCATTAATTATTTGCAATAATCTCTTTGACGCTGTTTCCATAGACCATTCATCGTTCCAAGGTGGTGCATTAAATGTTTCTACATATAACTTAGCGAGTTCGTTTACATCGGATATGTTTATGACTTCAAATCGCATATCAATTCCCCCAACCATCGACAATTTACATAAAAACCCATAATTTCTTATTTAAACAGAATAAGATTGCCTGTTGAATAGCGACATTCAGATGATACTCATTGTTTGAACCCAACAAAGGATAAATCCTTGAGAGTTGTTATCCGTGAACAGGTCGTCTGTAAAAATTGTAGGCACACGATCTGTCGCATCTAGTATACTTTTTCATTTGAAAACCACTATCCATGGAACCAATATTGCCACTGTACATTTACATGCAGACTCTTCAAAGCCGTATTCCTGTAGAATTTCTGCCAGTTCTTCTCGTAAAATAGAGTTTTAAAGAAGGTGAAAAGTGTGTTATTCTCAGCCACGAGAATACGTTCGTATCATAGGTGGAACATAGTTTGTAATATGTTGTTCGATTTCAATAAAAGAGTTCGTAAACAACATTGCTTTTTTATCTGCTTCAGTTAAAAAACCATTCGTCACCATATCCTCATAAAAATCTTTTAATTTATCATAGTAGCCACCTACATTGAATAAAATACACGGGTTTTGGTGTTGTCCAATTCTTGCCCATGAAATGACCTCAGAAATTTCTTCTAAAGTTCCAGGTCCCCCAGGTAGTGCAATATAGCAATTTCCTAATTCAATCATTCTATTTTTACGTTCGGACATGGAATGCACAACTTCTAAACGAGTTAAATTTGGATGACTGAGCTCTCTGTCTGCTAAAAACGTTGGAATAATACCAATGACTTGACCGTTATGTAATAAAACTTCATCTGCTATGATGCCCATTAGACCGGCTTTCCCTCCGCCATATACTAAAGTATGACCATTTTCGGCAATCCATTTGCCAAGTGATTTTGCTGCTTCTACATATACTTCTTTATTACCTAAACTGGCTCCACAATAAACTGAGATATTCAAATTTCTCTCCTCCTTTATGCTATTATTATAAAAGTATAAGGAGTGATTTTCATTGAATATTTTGGAATATCAAAAGTGGGTAACAGAATTTTATAAAAAACGAGGTTGGTATGACTTAAATGCCTTTATTCGTGTAAATTTTTTAACGGAAGAGGTTGGGGAAGTTTCTAAAGCGATTCGAACGATTGAAATTGGTCGTGACCGTCCAGATGAGGTAACTCTATCAAAAGAAATTCAAATTGAGAATTTAAAAGAAGAACTAGGCGATGTTCTTGATAATTTATTTATTTTAGCTGATAAGTACGATATTGATTTAACTGAAATTATGTCAAGCCATAAAGATAAACTCACAAAACGGTACCAGTAAAATATAAAACCACCTAAATTGTTGTCAATTCAACACTCTAGGTGGTTATTTTCATAAAACGCACTTATTTATAACACACCTCACCGCACAAAATCTAAATGAGGTTTAATTTTTTATTATTTTGGATTGGGGTCTGTCTGCTGCTTGGGCTTTTTCTTTTCCCCACTTTTCGCTGGGATTTCTTTTCCAAAATCTTTTAAAATGGCAAGGGTCATGGCAATCAGTACAAAAATCAGTGGAAAGGCACTTACTATAATAGCTGTCTGCATTGCTTCAAGACCTCCCGAAAGCATTAATACGACTGCTGAAGCACTCAGAAACAATCCCCATACAATTTTAACAACATTCGGAGGATTTAAGTCACCATGAGTAGTCTGCATCCCTAGCACGAAGGTAGCCGAATCTGCCGAGGTAACGAAAAAAGTCGTAATCAGTAAAAGCGTAACGACTACTAAAACATTTGAAAATGGTAAGAGGTTATATACAGCAAATAATGCTGTTTCCAACCCTTCACCCGAAATATTTGCTCCCTCAAAAAACTCAAAATAAATAGCTGTTCCTCCGAAAACAGAAAACCAAAAGGCACATACGATCGTTGGAATAACAAGCACCGCAATCATAAATTCCCGTACTGTTCTCCCCCTTGAAACCCTGGCAATAAAGGTCCCAACAAAAGGAGCCCACGCAATCCACCAAGCCCAATAAAAAATAGTCCAATCTTGTATCCATGAAGCTTGCTCTTTATTGAAAGGAGTCAATCTCAACCCCATGCTGGGCAAATTTTGAACATAACTCCCTAAAGTTGTTGTAAATAAATCTAAGACAAACCCAGTTGGGCCTAAAAATAAAAAGGTGAAAAGTATAATGATTGCTAATACTAAGTTCGCGTTACTTAATAGACTAATTCCCTTTTTTAGACCTGTACTGGCTGAAAGAATAAATAACACCGTAACGACTGCCATGATAATTAGTTGGACAGTAAAGTTGTTAGGTACAGCTGGAATTACATAATGAAGACCCCCGTTAATCTGTGTAGCACCTAGTCCTAATGAAGTAGCTACACCAAAAATTGTAGCAAACACTGCGATAGCATCAACAATGGTTCCTACCGTTCCTTTTGCCCGGTCCCCCAGTAGAGGCGTTAACGTGACACTCAATAATCCCGGCTGTTGTTTTCTAAATTTGTAGTAAGCTAAGATCAGTCCGATAACCGAATATATCGCCCATGCATGAAAGCCCCAGTGTAAATAGGTATAGCGTAAGGAAATTTTTGCCGCCTCTCCTGTTCCCCCTTCCCCGATTGGTGGATTGACAAAATGAGAAATCGGCTCGGAAACGCCAAAAAACAGAAGACCAATCCCCATCCCAGCACTAAACAACATAGCAAACCATGTACTATTTTTGAATTCAGGTTTATCATCACCTGTACCTAACTTTATTTTTCCGTACTTACTAAAAATCAAAAATAAAGCGAATAGGAGGAAAAAGGTTGCCGATAATTGATAAAACCAACCAAAGGATTCTAAAAAGAAGCCTTTGGTTCGATTCATTACTTCCCCTAGTTGAACAGGAGCAACTATTCCCCAAATCACAAAAGCACTTGCAATGCCAATTGAAATCCAAAATACATGTGATACCTTACTCAATTATCCCAACTCCCAATGAACGAAGATGCATTTATCTTTCCCCATTGATAGAAAATAATGAGAAGGATTGTCCAAACTACAAAAGGAAAAAATATGGTCTTATTTTGATCCATACTTTTGCCTTTATATCCATTTAAAATAGAGTCGAACTAAATTAATTTATCACGTGTGTCAATTCACCTTTTATTATTAAATAGATCGTTAGAATACGTTGATTTCCGCTACGGCTGACTCGCTTTCCGCAGGCACGGCTTCAACTAATTTCTTTCGGCTAATGCCGAAAGAAATGGATTTTCAGCTCGTGCTGTTCCTGCAGGAGTCGAGTCACCTCCGCTCCAATCAACGAGCAAGCGCCTTTTATCAACCATTTCACTAATAAATCATGCTAATTACCTACCGTTATTTGTATAATCAACACATCTGATATTCTTACAACAAAGCAATAAGCACTATCACATCTGTAAAGTTACACAAGCAGTGTACTAATATAGCTAATTTTAACGAATCCTTTTTATATACAAAATAATACAGTGGTAACATTGCTATAATCCTTGATAAAATAAGCCAAGGTGACCAAAAATGATATACTGAAAATAGTATTACATTTAAAATTACACTGTATTTTCCCATCCATTTCATACGAGCAAGTAAATATCCCCTAAAATAAAGCTCCTCAATTATTGGTAATATAAGTGTAAAAAAGAAGAAACTCACTAACAATGAAATGATGATAAAATGCCGATCAAATAAACTCATGTCTTGTACATAATTATAGGAACTTGGCATCCAACTAAATACAGTATTTAATATATAATTTGAAAGTGGTCTTAAAGCTGTCATTAGTATACCTACTACCATAAACAACGATACAGTGTAAAATATGTACTCTTTAACATTTATCTTACTTTGTAACCCTAGTATTTTAATTATATTAAAACTTCCCACTTCCTTTTTTGCTACATAGAATAAATATCCAAGTTCTAAAGGTATTATAGAAACAATCCCTGCTAAACCTAATATAACTAATTTAGGATAACTTTCTAAAACCCCTCCCTCCAATAGGAGTATATAAATCACACTTAATACTACACCTGGAAACAAATGAAGTATTATAAGTTTCCACACACTCCTGATTTCCTTTTCTTTATTACTCATACCTATTTCCCTCCTAAATAATAAAAAACCAATAGAACCTTTTGCATTTGTTCCATTGGTTATAATGCTAAACTGCGGTGTTACCCCCAGGTCAATAGCTTAGGAAGTACTTTATTTTTCTTCAACTGGAATAAAAATTTCTAAAAACACTCGCTCTTTATTTTCCAGGTAGGTAATAAGGCGGGTATTCACAAAAGCAACCCCTTTTAGTTTATATCCCTGTTCCTTTCCCCATTTTAAAGTAGACTCAAAAACTTCATATTTAATGTCATTCGTTTCATTTTGATACCTACCATCTTCCACAATGGTATAAATGCAGTTAGAATATTGTAAATAACATTCCATATTTTCCCTTTGCATCGCTGCACGCTTTTCAACAACTAACATCTTTGAATCTAGCAATCCATTTTCATCAACAGTGAATTTTCTCATGATTTTGCTAAGAATATCTTCCTTCATCAAATCCATCTTATCTAATATAGTCGGATACTCCAGAAAGGCAGTAAAATCAGAAAACTCACCTAGCACTTCATAAATAGGAAATTGTTTGATGGAATATTGGTTTAAGTGTTCTTTTAACTCCTCACAGAATACTTTTGTCTCTTTTATTTTTTGAAGCATATATTTTTGATTCCGTATAGTTGCCTCTAATTGGTCGGCTTTTGTTTCTAACAAATTTTCCAGCTCACCTATTCCGCTACCTACCTGTAGTTTTCGAACTTCTTTCATTGATAAATTTCTCTTTTTATAAAAATCCGCCACCAACAATGCATAAATATCATAATCATCATATTGCCTATAATTATTTGTTTCGTTCTGATTCGGTTTGACTATTCCTTGTCCCTCATAATACCGTAGCGCATCTCTTGATACACCTAGAATTTCTACTAATTGACTCGTTCTATATGTATTACGCTCCATTTCAAATTCACCTCCGAATAAGACAGTATCTATCTATAGAAACGCTTGTGATAATGACTCTAAAGAATATAGCTAGCCTTGATTTGCTCCTTTCCTTTGCATATCGCTGATAAGAAACAGCTCCGGCTTAGTTTACCGTTTAAATATAGATGGCTCTATCTCAAAATTAAATGATTAATGTTTATTAATCCTCAACTTTTGGAAATAGAAACTGAATTACAAATTCCTTCCCATACGTAGATTCAACTTCAATTTTAATCTGTAATTCATCGCATAATTTCTTGACCAGATACAATCCTATCCCAGTTGATTGTTTTTTGTTAGGATTATCTCCTGTAAATCCTTTATCAAAAATGAACGGAAGATCCGAATGAAGCACCCCGATACCATTATCAGATATCTTTAAATAATACCGATTTTTTACGCTATCAAAACCAGTTTTTAACCATATAAAGCTATCCATTTTTTCATGAGAGTATTTCACTGCATTCACAAGGATTTGTGTGAAAATAAACCGAATCGTCTTTTCATCTGACACGATTGGCACATCTTCCATGTTAGAAATAACGTTTACTTCTTTTTCATCCAGTAATGACTGGAGTTCCAACTGTACATCTTCGTAACAAAGATTGAGCGAGACTCTCTCCAGTTTATAATCAACATGCACTGCCTGTAATCTTGCATAAAATAATATTTTTTCGACATGATCATTAATATTAATTCTTGCATGCTCAAGTCTTTGATATACTAATTCCGACATTTCTTCTTTACGGTTTTGTAAAACAAAGTTGAATAAAGCAATGGGTGTTTTAATCTCATGAACCCAGCTTTCAATAAATTCTTCATAATCCCGTGACTGTAATTTAACCTCATCTAACTGATCATTGAGCATTCGTAATTTATTGGCTAAATCATTGACCTTTTCTTTATGTATTTCACCAATCGATTGTATCAATACACTTTCTTGCTCCAGTGAAGGCTCTCTTAGAAATTTATAGAATACTTTGTCTTGCTTCGTCTGACTTTTCCTAACAAATAACTCCCCCAACACAATACTAGCTGCTGAAAAAATAATCATAATGCCAACTAAAAGCTTGAATGTTTCGGGATACGCTACCCACGCTAGAAAAATAAAAAAAGCAGTATTTATACAAAGAAGTAATATCCAAGGACGTGATAGCTTTAGCATAGTTAGCCAATCCCTTAGTTTCATTGGTAGGAACCTCCTACTAATTGATATCCAACTCCTCTGACCGTTTTGATTCGATTTGACAAGCCCGCCTCGCCAAGCGTCTTACGTAATCTAGTCATATTCACTTGCAAAATATTTTCATCCACATATTCACTACTTCCCCATAACTGATTAAATAACTCTTCCTTATTCACTACTGAAGGTGCACATTTCACTAAGAGCTTCATAATCATCCCTTCATTCTCCGATAATGAAATAGAATTGTTGCCAACATACAACACATTTGTCTTCTCATCTAGCTGAAAATCACCAGCATCTAAAAGAACATGCATATTTGCATATAGGTGCTGCAGCTTTTGAATTCTAGCAATTAGTCGTTTCGGATGACACGGCTTCGTTAAATAATCATCTGCACCTAATTCCAGTGCATGTAGCTCGTCACGCAGTTGATTGCGTGAGGTTAGTACTAAAATGGGCCCTATCCCTCTAGCCTTTAATGCACGACAAATTTGGAATCCAGATAGGTTTGGTAAATTTAAATCTAATAGTACTAGCGATGGAGAAGCTGAAATAATATCCTCCACTGGCGTATCAAAAGAGGCGATACTCTCTACAGAGTACCCCTCTTTTTCTAAAATACTTTGTAGCTCTTCACGTAGGAAAACGTCGTCCTCAACAATGACGATCTTTGCCATGATTTCACTCCTACTCAATCTCTTTTAATTTCTTTATTTCTTCATCACTCTTTCGCTGAATCATCCATATATAACAAAGTTCAAAAACGATAAACGCAATAAGAATAATTGCTACCACGATACTATTTTCGATACTTAATGTCATTGACGGGAAGGCTGTTAGTAAGGACCATATGCCAAAAATGCTGCTAACTAATGCTACCGAAATCACTAAACCAAAGTATAACCAAATTTGTTTCCTTGCTGATGAACAGAGTGATTCAATATTTGCTCCTAGCATCGCTACTGTATAATATCTATGTCTCGTACTTCGTTGTTGCATAAGAAAGTTTATGCCCAACACCGTATTTGCTATAATAAGAAACATAATGCCTAAATAAAATGTCGTATAACTTCCAGCCACTGTATAAAATAACTTTCTTCCCATACTGGAAAGATAACTTTCATAGTCTAAACCAGATGTATTCATCAACTGATCTACTTCATACATCGCCTGCATTAAACCTTTCTCCTCAACGAATTCAGCATTTAAGGTCATATTCCATAACCAAGAATCTTGAGAACTACCAACTAAACTGTTATAGATAACATCCGGCACAATCAATGCATAAGAGAGAGTAATTGCTCTGTCTGCAACAACATTACTTGTATATAGTGACGAGATTAATTCATATCGCTTTTCACCAATACTAACTATTGGATTATACTGCAGTGCTCTTCTTAATATATCATGCGAGTGCGAATATTCTTCATCAGAATACATGGCCACTTCATCGTCTTCCAATATAATAGGAGCTTTGTTGATAGATGTCAGCATTGCATTATAACTAGAAAGTGAAATGAAATAAGGCCTTTCTTGATTAGATAAATTACTTAATAAATTCTCTTTTTCTTGTGAAATTTCTTCTTTGTAGATAGTTTCTTCTAATCCAGACCAAGAAAAAGTACGTGCAGCTGTATTTTCAGATGTCTCTGAATCAGTTGGCCAAAAATTCCCTATTTCCATCTCGTAATAGCTGTTAATGTAAGGTGTCAATTTTTCTGAGGCGAGTACAGAAACAATTTCTTCTTCTGACCCTTGAAACGTAAAGTCTACAGTTCTACTAGATGTAGCACTATTATTTAAAGCAGTCGAAGTGCCAAAAGCAAAACAAACCATCGCCATTAAAATTAGTAGTGATGATATAGCAAGAGAACTCCATTGATGCAAAACATTTTCTTGAAGTTGTCTAGCTGTAAATACAAATAATCCGGTAGAAGAACTACTTTTACGTTTTACAGATGCACCAATTAAACTCCCCAATCCACGAAACAAAATGAAAGTTCCACAGATTCCTATGATTATGATTAACGCAAATATCCGATAATCAAGGCTACGTAAATATAAAACTGCTAATCCATAAGCCACACATAAAAAAATTGTCCCAAATAGTAATGCTGCTCCTGTTAAGACGCTAACAATGCTCCACTTAGGTGAAAGTACTCGTTGCGATTTTTCCTTTTGGTCATTTAGCAAATCTATTGGTTCTTTCCTGCTCATTGTTAAGCTAAGAATAAACACAGCCAATAATTGCACGACAATAAAACCAACCACCGTTAATCCGAGCCCAACCCAAGAGATGCGAAACTCGTGACCAATAATCCCCATTCCAATCAGCCTTGAAGTGGCCAAGTTAATTAGCTCTGTTAAAAATAATGCAATGGGCAAGCCCATACATAGAGCCACAAAGCCATTCCATAATGTTTCCCCCATAATCATGACGAACAGCTTACTTTGCTTCATACCCATCATTAAATACATGCCAAATTCATGACTACGCTGTTGTAGTTGATATCTATTTGCAAAATAAACTAAGAAAAATACGAAGAACAGCGATACAGCATAAAGTACCGGAATCATTAACAATAGCCTTTCTACTGCATCACTTTCAACAGTTTTAAGATATACGATTACATCTTGTTCATTAAGAGACAGGATGACATAAAAAGCTACAATCGAAATGACAAGTGAGGCAAAGTAAACCCCATTTTCTTTTCGAGTTTTACGACTATTCCGCTTGATAAAATCAAAGAACATTGCTGCTTCCCCCTCCCAACTGCGCCAAAACCGTTAGGATACGCTCATAAAACGAATTCTGCGTTTCTCCGGGTACTTTCTTTCGAAGCTCATGAAAAATCACTCCATCTTGAATAAATAATATTCTTGAGCAATAGCTTGCTGCATTGGCATCATGCGTAACCATTAGAATTGTGGACCCCTCTTCTTGATTGTTAACATATAATTTATCCATCAAATTTTTTGCATTTTTTGTATCCAAAGCCCCCGTAGGCTCGTCTGCTAATACAATGCTTGGATTTGAAATCAATGCCCTTGCTGCAGCAACTCTCTGCTTCTGCCCACCTGACAGCTGAGACGGAAATTTATTTAATATAGGCTCAATATCAAATTGCTTCACTAATTTTTGAAGTTGTCTCTCTTGCTCTTTAACATTCACTCCATGTATGGACAACGGTAAAATAATATTTTCCCTAGCAGTTAAATTATCGATCAACTCAAATTGTTGGAATAAGTATCCTATCTTACTTCCTCTATATCTCGCTAGTTGCGACCCTTTAAACGAAGAAATATTCTTACCCTCCAATAAGATTTGTCCAGCTGTTGGCTTTAGCATCGTTGCAATGGCATTAAGCAATGTTGTCTTGCCCGATCCACTTGCTCCCATGATTCCAAGAAACTCTCCCGGAAGAACATCAAAGGTAACCCCCCGCAACGCAACAGTTTCACTTTGTCCCTCACCAAATGTTTTATGTACTTCCTTCACTTGAAGTAGTTTATCTGAAATATTCAACTCAATTCCTCCTATGTGTATTCTCTATAGTAATACCATACAACAAAAAAATATTAATTAACTCTTACAGTTGTTGTCAGGTTTGCAATGTGAGGAATTAAAACCACAGTTTATTATCTAAATTAAAAAAGTACCAAGTCTAAAATAAATAGACTTCGTACTTATATTTCTTAATTATAATACGCCTCATCGTAACTTTTGGATGTCCGGCTTTTACAATGGCCAAAATTAAAGGTTATTTTCAACTCAAAGTGTAGAACAAACCCATAAGTCAGGACTTCTACAATATCTTATGTTTAATGTTTCTTTGTAGATCCCTTTAATTGCTCCTCCATCTGGGCGATAGATTGTCTACGATGGGAATTTTTTCTCTCTATATTTTCTAGTTCTTCAGGATTCGCGAATTCCATACTAATTTCAGCTTCTTTAATATTTTCTTTCGTATTTTCAATCATTTTCCCTAGGCTTAGCGCATTCTCGGACTTTTTATTAAATACTTCATGTCTATCATTTTCCATCCCTATTCCTCCTAATTCATTATTAAATTGCTTCATTAGTTTGTATTTCTTTGTTTTATTTATACAGAAAACAAGGAATTCCAATGAAAGGAATATGTATTCAATTAATTATTTATCACTCAAATCAATAGCAGGCTTAAACGACCATCTTCTAAAGCACACTGAATTTTGACTAAACTCATTCTTCAATATTAAAAATGTCATTTTTGGTGTAGTGCTCGACACATCTGGCTCGATGGATACTAAACTCCTCGCAAAGGCACTTGGTACAATCGCAAGCTACAGTATTGCACGCGATGTCGAGGCTGTGCGCATCATTTTTTGTGATGCTGCTGCCTATGATGCCGGCTAGCGAGCAGAAGATATTGCTAGCTCCATTAAAATTAAAGGGCGCGGCGCGGCGGTACGGTATTACAGCCAGCTATTCAGCTATTACAAAAAGCGGAGGACTTCCCTAAAAACGATCCGATTTTAATCATCACAGATGGCTTTACAGACCACTTAAAAATTGCCCATCCACATGCCTTTGTTCTACCAAAAGGTAACCGTTTGCCGTTTATTGCAAAAGGTGAAGTGTTTTATATTGATTGATCCCCTTTTTTCAAAGAAGAGGGTATTCATTCCGACAAAAAAGTACCAAGTCTAAAAGAGATAACTTGGTACACCTATTTGTATAAATTGCACTTACTTATGATATGGTTCACTGTGTAAACTCAATAATAGCCCAGAATATTTTATCCTCTTAAAGTTGCAATGATTCTACTCGGTTTTAATATCAAATCAAAGGCCTCTTCAATATTCTTACATATAATGTCCGCTTTCATTAAAGATTTTGCGGAACATCCTTCTACCCCAATTACTATAATTGATATACTGCAAGCTTCAAACATTTGTCCATCATTAAACCCATTTCCAATACAGATACAATGTTCCGCTCCAATTTTTCCTACAATTTCTCTTTTATTTTCTGCAGCATTTGAGTTATCAAATATTTGTATTTCAATCGGCATATTAGCACATTGATTTCTTGCAGTACCATGGGTATCAGCAGTGACTAAATGTACCTTTATTCCTTTTTTATGAATAGCCTCTATTTTCTCTTTTACGGAAGGGATAACCTTACCATCACAAGCTATAGTTCCATTGTAGTCTAATAAAAGATTTTTAATTTTTATGATTCCTCTTCCGGGTATATTAATTTCCACTATCAACAGCTCCTTTATAGGCTTTTCTTCGGTGTGTATTTGTTATTTTTTAACTAGTGTAGTTCTAAATCTTCTATGTAAAGTTATGTACCTAACCGATTTATGATACGGTTTGCCAATCAATACAAATGAAAGGCATTTGAAACGAAGGAATTTCAAATGCCTTTGGTTGTTTTATGATTGAATTTTTTAGGAGAAAACCGCACTTACTGATGATACAGTTCTCTCTATTGTAACTAAATGAGGGTTTAACATACTTATTTTTCAATACCTACTGCAACATCCTCTTACCAACATCTACCCAGCTTTATTTAATAGACCTTGCGGGAATTTTTCAGCCAAGAGTTAGATGAACCAATCGGGCAGTTGATCTACGATAAAGTAGACTACGTGCTGTCTATAAGTAACAACTCATAGAACTCACAATACTTATACTACATCTAAAGCTATTTCCATCATCTTTGTAAATGAAGTTTGTCTCTCCTCTTGTGTTGTTTGTTCATGTGTAATCATATGGTCACTTACTGTTAAAATTGTTAATGCTTTCGCTCCAGCACTAGCAGCGTTTAAATATAAGCTTGTCGTTTCCATTTCTTCCGCTAATATTCCCATCTTAGCCCACTTTTCTGTTGCTGTTTCATCCGCATTATAGAAAACATCACTAGAAAGCACATTCCCTACATGCACCTTATAATTCTTTTCATCAGCTATTTTCTTAGCTTTCTCTAATAATTCATAAGATGCTGTAATTGGAAATTGACCTGGAAGATTGAATTGATGTGCATAATTTGAATTTGTTGCGGCTCCCATCGCAAGAATAATATCATATAACTTGATATCACGTTGCATAGCCCCACATGAACCGATACGAATTAAATTTTTAACGCCAAAAACATTAATTAGTTCCCATGAATATATCGCCATACTCGGTGATCCCATACCAGTACCCATAACAGAAACTTTCTTGCCTTTATATTCGCCTGTGTACCCCAGCATACCTCTAACTTCATTAAAAAGAACAGGTTTTTCTAAAAAGTTTTCAGCTATAAACTTTGCGCGAAGTGGATCTCCTGGCAAAAGTATAGTTTCAGCTATTTCTACTCCATTTGGCTTTATATGTGGCGTTTCTTTTAATTCATTGTTTTTCATTTCATTCTCTCCTCGTATATCTTTATATTATTGTTAAGCTATGTCTTTGTAATCCATTTTCCACCATTAAAAGAAGCTTATCTTTAAATTTATGGACTACTGCTTTATTATAAACAAAAAATATTGAGCATAAACTATTCAAAATTTATGGCTTCAGTGCTCTAATTCACAATTTTTTTAGTACTTTTTAACAAGATGCAATTACTCAAGAGTTTTTATGAAGAATTGCTACCCAAAAGCACATATTACACTAAACCTGCTAGCGGATTTTATCTTTCCATTTATTTACCTGAAAATGTGTCAGCAAAAAACTTGCTCTTTTATTATCTGAAAAACGGGTTTTAATTGCTGATGCAGATAAAATGTTCTTACCCGAATATAAGAAAGACAATCTTATTCGTTTATGTATTTCTCAAGTCCATGATCATCAAATAAAAATTGGAGTAGAAACAATAGCCGAAGCCATTGCCTTATTAGAAAATAGAAAGAACTATTATTTTCATACCCCCGGCATTTGATACAATTTCAAAAACCGCACCAATCGTCAATATGACTGGTGCGGTTTTTCATTCACACTTTCCTTCCATGTCCCCGCCTCATATATTTTCTGACATCTTCGGCAGTATGGACTTTGTCTTGTATTGCAGACTCTTCCAATGTGACCTAGCCTTATATGAAATTCGTATTCTTCGGAGCGGAAGTTTGCCACCGACTTCCTTCAGATATGAAAGTCACCCCCGCATATCCTCGTCTTAAGATACGAGTACTACTACCCTCGCCGTTCGGGAATTGTACCCTAGAGGCTACACCCATGCCAAGTACACCAATAAAAAAACGAAAGGCATATGCCTTTCGTTTTTACAGATTGCTTTGTTTTGGTGTAACCAAAATTTTAATGTGTGTTTTATCGTTAAGGTTTGTTTCAAAACCTTCTTCCACTAAATCATCTAAGTGGATTTTTTTCGTGATTAATAAATCTAAATCTACGATGTTGCTTGAATAAATATCAATTACTTCTGGGAATTCCTCTGAGTAGCAGAATGAGTTAGAAATGATGGATTCGCCCATTGTTAAATCCATTAGACTAAGGGTAACGTCTTTCTCATATAGCGCAACAATCATCACTTCGCCATTTTTCGCCAAACATTTCGTTGCAGAAGAGAATGTTGGTTGTACACCAGCGGCTTCAAACGCAACGTCTACTCCACCTTCTGTTAATTCTTTGATTTTTTCAACCGCGTTTTCTTTCATTGGGTTAATGACCGTTGTTGCACCTAATTTTTTTGCCATTTCCAAACGGTCTTCTGCTACATCTACGACGATAATTTGGCTAGCTTTTTTCGCCTTTGCCATGATAACCAGTAAAAGTCCAATAGGGCCAGCACCGAATACTGCCGCTGTTTTCCCTTCCGTTAATCTTGATTTATTAACAGCATGTAATGTTACTGCTCCAGGTTCTACCATCGCTGCATGCTCAAGAGATAACGAGTCTGGAATTTTTATGCAGTTTTTCGCTTCAAGCAATGCTTTATCAGCGAATGCACCGTCAGCTGTGAATCCCAGTAAACCATAACCATCTACGCCCATTTTTTCACATAAATTACGTTGCCCAGTTTTACAATATCTGCATTCTCCACAAACATCTAAGTTAATACATGCTACACGGTCGCCAACTTTAACATTAGAAACGCCTTCTCCCACTTCTGATACAACAGCAGAGAATTCATGTCCCATAATTGTTCCTGGTACTGCGTTTAGTGGTCCTGCAACATACTCATGAATATCACTACCACAAATACCGATCCATTCCACATCCACAACAACATGTCCTGGTTTAACTGTAGGTGCAGACACCTCTTCAATTCTAAAGTCTTTTGCTTTATAAAATTTTGCAGCTTTCATCACAGAAATTCCTCCAGTTTAGAAATTTTCACTTTATCGATAGGTAAGAGGACTTACCTTCATATTGTAAGCGCTTTTCAGTTTAAATCAATTAATACTACTCAACAACCATCAGTTTCTTTCTTTTTGTATGATTTTAAACAATAATCTCACATTTGTTTAAAATTTAAGTTGATAATTCCTTTATTTAACCTGACAGTGATATAATACCTATGAATAGTTTTTATTATACAATCTAAAGTGAATAAATGAGGTATAGCATTATGGATCGTCGTATTAAAAAAACTAAAAATGAAATAAAACGTGCATTATTGGAAGCTTCCAATAGTAAAGGAATCGAACAAGTAACAGTACAAGATATTGTTGACCATGCAGATATCAATCGAGCAACATTTTATTATCACTATAAGGATAAAAAAGATTTAGTAGCTAGCATTGAAAATGAAACACTTGAAGGATTAATACAAAATATTCGTATACAAGATGGCCAATTCAATTCTTTGGAAGACATTGTTTATCATCCGATACTTGCAACACTTGAACACGTAAAAAGTTTTGAAGATGTCTATAAGATTTTATTAAGTAGTAATGGTATCACAAATTTTTGTTGGAAAATGTTGGATACTATTAAGTCATCATTAAGTGATAATTTTGAATTGCTTAAAAAGAAAAACATTGTAATCCTTAATGATAAATCATATTTGGTAAATTTCATTGCAGGAGCACATCTATCAGTAATCATTGATTGGGTTAATAATGGCTTAGAAAGTGATCCAAAAATATTAGCTAATCATATGGCTGTTATTCTAACTAATGGCGTTAATGTAAAATTTAACTAAATGAATTTTAATTTTAAAAAAACCCTTTTATGTAATACTTACCTCCCTCATAGTAGGCAAAACATAGTGAATAAATCTGGCTACTATGAGGCGATTATTTATTATGAGAAGGAATATAAAAAATAAAATCTTGATTTATTTATGGTAACGTTCTGGAAATTGCAAAAAAATTTATTCATCTCTGCAACCAAAGCATTTCCTAAAAACTCAAATAACCTGCGCCCGTATTAGTTTGGGAATCAGGCTTTTTAAGTATGCTTTATAATAACTGTCTACACTGGTAGTACATCAAATCCGAACTGGCATTGTCTTTCTTCCTTAGAAAAAACCTCACTTACTTATGATACGGTTCATTCTCCGTAATGTTGCTAAGTGAGATTTTTATTTGATTTAAATTGTTACAGCCATACTTCAATGCATGTAATCGATTTAGTAATCGTATCTAATCGAACATTTTTTCCAATTGCTAAAGGAAACACCCATAAGACATTTAATTCTTCTGCACGTTCTTTAGGCGTGCCCGAACGATAAAAATCTTCCTTTCCTGTAAGAATACCTTCTTTTATAAGAAATCCTTTACTTTCAAGAAGTGCCTTTCCTCTTTTATATCTCTTTTCCGCTAAAACAGACACAGGTGACGAAGGTGTAAAAATGCCGATAATATCTCCTTTTTGAAGCTTAGAAAACATAAATATCTAACTCATTTAAAACACTACTTATTATTGATAATATAGAAATTTATACATGCCTTATACATGCCTTATCCATTTCTACACCCTCTAATATATTATCTACTAGTTCGTTTTTGTTTTTAACATAATACGTATAATAATTATATATAATCTGATTCTATATTTAAGCTAATAAAAGTCTCTAAAGTATGACTATCACACATTAAAGAAGCTGTTTTAAGATTTTTAAATTGTGATAACTCTTGTACAGTTACATTCTTTAAATCAAAATATTGGTCTGTACCATGCCATAGAGGAATAATATTCATATAGACATCATCACCACCACTCATGTTTATTTCTTCTACTTTTTCAGCTAATCGTTTTGGAATTTGTAACTTCTTAAACCAATTAATCGCAGGACGTATAGGCTTTTCACTATCGGTATCAATTTCTTTACCATCATATTGGTCTGCAAAATCGTGGATATCAAAACATGGCTCCAGTAGTTTAAGTTCATACATAAGCACTTGAATGATTGCAAGTTTAAAATTAAAGGTATCAAACTCTAGCACATCTTCTTTTAATGGTTTTAATTTATAATTTGCTCTAACACGTGGCAGTTCTGGAATAGCGAAACACACAGATAATGGATATGTAATATTGGAGACTGGTCCATTTTCTAACTGTGTTTTTGGCCATCTGATAAAGCTAAACGTTCCAAATTTTTCATCTTTCCATGTTTTCTCTTTGTTCCACTGAAAGTTTAAGTCACGCCCTTCATTTACTGTAATTTTTGCAGTACATGACTGTTTTGGTAACTCCTCTTCATATCTCTGTGGGATTACTTTCTCTCCGCAATAAATATTAATACCATCTATTATTTGTTTTTCATGATATGGGCGGCAAAAGTTTCTTTCAAATACTAATCCATGGTTATGATATATATAGTATTCATTTGGGCCATATTCTTCGGAGTCATATCTTATAGTTTCAGGCTCTCCCAACAGTTTAATTACATCATCTAAGAGCAAAGGAAAGTAAAGTTCTTCACCATCAATCTCCATAACATTACCACGAAAATCAATATGTTGTATTTTATGTATTTCGTCTTTTTTTAAAATCATAATATTCTCCTTTATAAAATATAAATACTCTCCACCGAGCAATTATCCATTTTACATTTATTTTTGCATTTTAAACTGTACAAATTATAATAATTCTACCGTGGGGTACGCTCTATGTCTCCTTACTGCAACCCTTCCTATTTCTCACTCCTGTTAACCACTTTTATTCTCTACACTTATTAAATCTAATAAATGCAGTTTTTGATATTGAATTTCTCTTGATTCATTTACTATCTTCCCTCTAGGCATTTCTTCAATGTGCATTTGTTATCTTTTAAATAGTATAGTTCTAAATTATGTATTGTAAATCTTCCATGTAAAACTATATATCTAAAACCTAAGATAAGTATCGCCTAACTTTTAGAGTTATGTTTATTTTCCTGCACCTTTGGTAATAAAGACATCATATATAATAATAGACACGTATACTCAAGAAATTATCCTTTAAATTAATCAAAAAATCGCACCTATTTATGATACGATTTGCCAATCAAATTCACCTCATGTATAAATCCTAGTGAATTTTACTAGGCTCAATTAATATAAATGAAAGGCATTTGAAACGAGGGAATTTCAAATGCCTTTAGTTGTTTTATGATTGAATTTTCTAGGAGAAAATCTGTGCTTAGTTATAGTACGTTTCATCAAAGCATTGGTTTAATTCTATGCCACTCATTACACTCTAGATTACTTGGTAATTATCCATATCGCATATAACTTCATCTACTTTGCTATAAATTACTTTTTCAAAATATCCTTCAATTCATCTTTTCCAATCCAAGGCCTTTTACGATGTAGCATTCTATGGCAGTTCGAACAAACTAGAACAAGATCATCTACAGTTGTCACCTCTTCTTCTGTGTACACTGAAATTGGTTTGATGTGATGACACTCAATATAGCCCTCCCCCAGTTCACCATACCGAGCTTTAAAATCAAATCCACAAACCTCACAGTTAAGCTTGCCATCCTGCATGGCAATTTGCTTTTTCAAGCGAACAACGGTCTGATTACGTTCACGCTTTTTATGTAAATAATATTGCTCTTTCCCTTCTGGAAACTGATCTTCCTCTGTCATATATACAGGGCGCTTTTTGACCTTCCCAAGCTCACTTCGAAGTCCCCACACCCCTTTACCTTTTTCAATAGCATAAAATAAATCAAATTTACCTTTAAAAATATCTGCATCACTTGAATGTTCATATATCGCCTTTCGAATTGGTACATGCCAATCTTTAAATCTCGCTGTATCTTCTGGATAAAGAAATTCATAACTCGCATAAATCTGAGAAAGCTCCGCCTGCCCACCAAGTGCTCGGATAATTTCTACGATACATAATACTCGTTCTTCTGTTGATATTGGATTATTATCCATATGACACCTCCCCTTGATTCACTAACTATTCAAGTCTAATTCTTCTCTATTCCTTAAGATTTTTAATTTGTTTTTTTCTAGTCCTTCTTAATATTAAATAACCTGTAACTCCAGTAGCAGCTACAGCTGTAGCAACAAAAGGTACCGGGCTAATATATTCTTCCTTCCCCTTTTCGTAATAATATGTAAATATCGTTTTACCTTGTTTATAGTTTTCTGGGATAACAAAATCCTCTCCGCTTTTACCAAGATTAAATGCCTCTTCTTGGATTTCTTTGACTAGTAAATTGGATTCAAAACCCTCTTTAAACCAAGTAATGAGCTTTTCATTATCGATTTCTGGATTACTGTATTCAATCATTGAAAAAGCCGCTTCGTATCCTTTATTACTATATTCTTCTTTTAACGCTTCTTGAGCTTCCTTGTATCCTTTTTCATAAGCATCAAGAAAAACTTGCTCTGATATATCCGGTAAATTGTAAATATCTTTTTCTCCATCTGTTAAACCAGATGAATAATAATATTCCTTTTGTTCCTCTATATAGGCTTCTTTCCCTTCTTGATAGCCTTCTTCAAATGAGCTAGCTAATAATGTATGGGATTTGAAATTTACTGGTACTACCAATTCCTCTTGTGATTTACCTAGTGAATAGCCATTATTATATGCATTTTGTTTTTGCTCATTAATGTCTTTTTGACCCACCAAATAACCTGTATTGTAGCTATTCTCATATGCTAGTTTATAAGCTGAAGAACCTCCTGATACTGAATTTTTCGTAACATTTTGATATCCATCTGTATAGCCTTTATCATAACCTGCTTTTTCCCCTAACTCTTCATCGATAGCAGCTTGTTGATATGTACTGTTATTCACTTTACTTAAATCATAGCCACCTGGTGGTTCGCATGGAATACCATCATCAACTACATTATTTCCCCATCCATCTAGGTTTTCCGGATCGTAAGTAGCAGAGTAGCCTTTCGTATTCCAATATGTAATCACTTCATCGTAACTATTAAAATCTGAACAATCTTTATCTCCGTATGATGAACTATTACTTGAAGAGCTTCCAGTAGAACTACCACCATTATGATAGTGATACCCACTGCATAACCCCTTATTAATAGATTTTTGACTACAATTATGTCCACCACTTGAATCTGTACGTCCTGAATGTGCATAACTAATAGATGAAAATACAAACAAACATATCATCATTGAAAAAATTACTTTTCTAAACATATAAGCCTCCTTAAAATAACGTCCTAATATATAAATTTATGGATAACAAATAAAATTATATTACAACATTTTTACTATTTATAATAATTTTTGTAAAAATTAAAGTAAATATATCTTTTAAATGGTTAAAATAAGATGCCAAATAAAAAGAGAATAACATCAGTGATAAAGTTGATGTTATTCTCCTCTATTAATTACATTGACTATATTTTTATAATTAATTATTACTTATGATCCGGCTCTCCTCACCATATTAACTGGAAGTTCTAATTTAAAATTAAAATCTCGATCCAAGGTCATTCAACAATTTTTTATTATTTTCTTCAATGGCTTTAGATACTCCTTCTACTAATAACTTTAGAAGTTCTTCAATATAATCATCTTCAATATAGTAAAAGATATCCGGATTTTTATTTAATGAAGATTTTATTATTCTTTCTACTTCGTACTTCGACAAACCATATTTCATCAATTCACCCCTCTAAAATTTAATAATACTTTCCACTTTGTTTTTCATACTTTAAATTTATATACAAAATTAAATCTTTTAGCGTTTCAACTAAATCACCTTGAGAAGCCATCCATTTATTTTTATTTTTATATAATTCTTTCACTGATTCTAATTCCCAACATTGTAAAACTATTTTTTCATTTAATTGCTTTACATCTTCTTGCGATATTTCAATACGAGGATTTAAAGCATACATATCAACGTAAGAATCCATTATTTTTTCATTCTTTACCATAATTTTATTAATTACTGACTCACCCAAATTTTGAATTGTACATTCCGTTTGATATTCATTTTGTAAAATTTCATTTATTTGTATTTGTACATCATTTGCCGCTTTATCAAGCGATTTACGATAGTTATTTATACTTTCATAAAAACATTCAAATTTACTTGTTAAAAATGTTGGTACTTGTAAATATCTACTATCCTTCTTTATTCTTTCCCATACAGTGTATTGTGGATGTCCTATGAGAGTTTGGGGTGCTTCTCTAAAACTAATATACCTTGGATAAGGGTTTTCATTATCTAATAAAATCTTATTTTCCATTAATTCATCATAAAGCGGTTTATATATTGTATTTTTTCTATGAACTGCTGATTTTGCCTTTAGCTGATTATTATGGACATATACGCTTGCGAATAAAGTTACCATCCCACCAACCAATGCTCCTATCACAGCTCCTATTACACCAAACCATGAACTATTAATTGTAACTTCTACATTAGAAAACAATTTGAAAATTATTAAACCAATTAACAAAATTAGCACTATTAAAGCCAACGTTGAAATTTTTTTGTGTTTATAAAACCACAAGTTGGTCTTTAAAATTTTTTGGTTGAGCATATTAAATCTCCTTTAGTACATAAATTATATATAGAGTTAAATGTAATTAAATTATAACATAATATGGTAATATATAAATGTTAGGGGTGATAAAATGAGTGACTTAAAAAAGCCAGGAATGGATAATCAACAACCTGGAACATACAAAGAAGTAGGACCTAGAGGTGAGGCAGTTTCAAACCCTCATATAGTAAATATCGATAGAGGAGATCGACTTCCACCAACACAACAAAAAGGACGTAAATGGGAAAAACAATGATAAATAAAAATTAAACCACCTAAAACGCTAACAAATCAACGGCCTAGGTAGTTCTTTTCATAAACCTCACTTACTTATGATACAGTTCACCATACCATATATCAAATCCCTCATAAACTTCATAAGTAAACTATAGTTTTCTTAATTCTTTCCATATAAAATGCAAAGCTGAACAAATAGAATCCGATGCTGCCCCATCAAACATTCCCAATCGAATTCACATGCAATCACTGCATAGAAGAATTCCCTAATTCAACTTCCCCTTCTCCGCCTTCCTCGCAAAATACCGATTCAACCTAAATTCACATATCTCTTTAACCCATCCATACATTATTTCTTGCATGGATCGTTCAATTTCTACGTTGAAGCCAAATGTACCGTCTTCAAAGTACAACAAGCCTTTACTGCTGCCAGACCATTTTGTCATCGGCATTTTTTCAAGTAATGAAATGACTTTTTTATCGGTTAAATCGATTGGATCAATTTGACTTCTCGTTGGGTGGGCTAAATATTGTGCAAATGTCGGTGCTAGTTCAGAAGCTGTAATCGCTTTATACCAATTAGCCGCGCCACGCTCCAGCATGCCCTTTAATAGGACCATCTTATAGCTTTTTGTCATAGCTGTTTTTTCGATTTCTACTAGTATCTGCTCGTGTTTGTCAAAAGCTGCGAGTTCTTCAGCTGTCAGTTCCTCTGCCTGCTTTAGCATGCTGATATAGGAGCCAAATTCCCTCGCGATATTAATATCGTAAAAACCACTTTGCAAATACATTTCTAAATAGCTCGGTCTTCTCCCTAACTCTGCCTTTACATTCATATAAGCATCCATTATTTGTTCCTTATACGAGCTATTTTTCTTGATGATTTCTTTTAATAAATCAATCACATCAAGATCAATATTGACTACACAGCCCGTGCCTGGAATCATATGTGTATGCTCAGGTATGAATTTTTTGTTTGGAAGTAGCTCTGGATAAAACAGTCGGAGTTTGCGGTCTGCATTGCGGTAATTGCCAATGCAATCAATAATGACACAATGAGACTTGCCTTCCGCTAGGCGTAATCCACGACCAATTTGCTGTGTAAAAATGGCAATCGATTCTGTTGGTCGAACAAAAAGCAATGTATCGACCGTTGGAATATCCACACCCTCATTAAATAAATCAACCGTAAAGATCAGATCAATTTCGCCTTGAATTAATTGCTCACGGATTTTTTTACGCTCTCCCCGCGTATTGCCTCCCGTGAGTACTTCGGCTTTTACACCTTGCATGGCAAAATAATTCGTTAAATATGTTGCCTGTTTGACAGAAGAACAAAATCCAATCGTTCTTGTTTGTTTATATTTCAACCAATTCTCATATATCTTATTAACGACATCCTCTTGTAGCTGTGCCGCTGTTAGTTGCTCCTCATCATACCCCGTACCTAACCAACGAATTTGCGCGTAATCAATTTCGTCTCGAATACCGTAATAGTGGAATGGGCTTAGCCATTTATGTGCAATCGCATCTAGAAAATGCACTTCTATCGCGACATTGCCATCGCAAATAGCATATACATCTTTATTGTCTAGTCGATCTGGCGTTGCTGTAATCCCGAGTAAAAATGACGGTTTAAAATACTCGATTAACCGATTGTATGTAGGGGCTGCGGCATGATGAAATTCATCAATGACAATTAAATCAAAAGCGTCTTCATTAAATTTTGCTAAATGCTGCTTCTGTGCAATCGTATACACGGAGGCAAATAGCATGTCTGCATCTGTATTTTTTTCGATGCCATTATAATAGCCTGTCGTTCTATTCGGATGTACATGTAAAAAGGCTTCTCTTGCTTGCTCTAAAATTTCATCACGATGTGCAACGAATAGTACGCGTTTAAAATGCTCTGCAAAAAATGCAGCTAAATACGTTTTCCCAAGTCCTGTTGCCAGCACTGCCATTGCTTTATCATAGCCTTGCTGTAACGTTGCCTTTAATGCAGAAAGTGCTAGTTTTTGAGCTGGCCTTGGCTCTAGTACCGTCACTTCAAGCTTTTCATCTTTTGCTATAGACGCTTTCGATTCCGTTCCATACATAAAACCGACTTCTTCGGCCTCACTCCATTTATCAGACAGTGCCATTACTCGATTGGCTTCTTTATACTGTTTTTCATAGTCATCAATACTAACCTTGTTAACAGGTATCGTATTTTCTGAATAGAAAACGCGATTAAATTCGTCCATTGATTGCTCAAACGTTGGTAAATCAATCGTATGTAAACTCCACTCGATTCCTGTCGTTAAAGCAGAGCGTGACAAATTAGAAGAACCAACGATCACATGTTGGCTCCCCTCATGTCTAAATAAATAAGCTTTCGGATGGAAAGACCGCCCATACGTTCGATAAAGTCGTATTTCTGCTTGTGGAAGATTCGCTAATAAAGTTCGGAGCGCCTCTGGTTGTGTAATCGATAAATAATCACCGACTAATAATTGAATTTCAGCACCTCGTTCAGATGCCTTTTTTAATGTTGGAAGCATTAAATTGACGCCAGATTTCATCGCAAAAGCAGTAATCCAGCAAATATGAACTGCCTCTTCGCTTAAATCCTTTAATTCATTCATTAAATTCGCTGTAATGAGTTTCACTTACTTATCCTCTACATCAATCAAATACAGCCCTTTATCAAAACCACCGCGCTTTTCCTTCTTTTTCACACGGACAGCTTCTAGCTCATCAAATGATTTGCCATATACTTTTAAAGCAGCATGTAAAAGTTCTAACACATCCGCCATTTCTTCTATTGCATCTTGTTTATTTGTCGTCTCGTCAAATTCTTTCGCTTCCTCATATAGCTTTTTCTTAATTTCTGTAAGATGCTCTTCTGGTGCTAGTGTACGGGCATTATATGAAAGACCGTCCGCTTCTATAATTTCTAAAATGCGATCACGAATTAGTTTGTTGTATACTGGCATAATTTCACCTCTTCTATTTAATACATCTATTTTAGCAAACTATCTTCTATTTCATATATGATATCTTTCATCATTTCGCTTTAATTAAATTTCCATATTTATTCCAGGATATAAATACCTTATACTAATCACTAGGAGGGATTAGCATGTTTAAGCAATTCATGAAAAAAGTTAAAAATACGATTGATTCACATAAAGATTACCGAAATGCGACAGGAAATTCTTTGCTAGATGTCGTTACGAATAAGGGGCTGTTTGGGGAGTATTTATCTAATTTTGCGTTAAATGATGTACAAGGAACTAGCAGAACCCTTTACAATATTTATATTCCGAAAAAGAACGGAAAACCGACTGAAATTGATTTAGTGTTTATTCATGAGACAGGGATTTATGCCATCGAGTCCAAAAATTATTCGGCATGGATATACGGTAATGGCGACCATAAAAACTGGACACAAGTATTCCCTAATCGTAAAAAATATTCTTTCTATAACCCAATTAAGCAAAACGAAACACATATCCGCGCCTTGCAGCATGTATTACCGAACATCTCTACCGAAGCATATACGAACTTAGTCGTATTCAGCGAACGTTGCGAACTAAAAGAGATTCACTACACACAACAGCAAACACATGTCATTAAACGCCCTGCCCTTCGCAAGTTAATAGAAGAGTTAACAAATAAAAACCCAAATATGTTCACAACGGCCGAAGTCATTAAAATTTATACGGATTTAAAAAGATTCGCTGTTACTGATCCAGCTATCATTGAACAACATAAGCAAGATATAGCAAAATATAAGAAATAAGACTGCATGACTACCTACTCTTCTATCAAAAGCAACACATGATGTTAAGTTTGCATACTATTTACGCGGGTTTACAACTCTTTTACGCGAGTTAACCACACTTTTACGCTTTTCACCTAATTTACACAAAAAAGGAGTGCCCAAAAAGTGGGTCACTCCTTTAAATGTATAAAATTTAACGTTTTTCTTCTATTCCTTCATCGTCTCTCCAACATTCAACGTCTCCAATATTAGGTACGTTTTTCTTATAGAATACTGGATCTTTCCCTTGCTTACGTTGGATTAAATAATCGTCAATAACTGGTTTTGCTACTTTCCAAAGTAGTAGAATCGCAATTAAGTTTATGATAGCCATAATGCCCATAAATAGATCCGCTAAATCCCATACAACTTGTACTTTTGCAACTGAGCCAAACATGACAAAGAGTACAACAAATATACGGAATACAAATAAGCCATTTTTGGATTCTTTAATAAATCCAATATTCGATTCACCGTAGTAGTAGTTACCAATCACTGTACTAAAGGCAAACATAAGGACAATGATTGCTAAGAAGCTGCCAGCCCAATCACCTAGGCTTCCCACTAACGAAGCTTGCGTTAAATTGACGGAAGTCGCGTCCGATTGCAGGTAGGCATCCCCCAATAATACGATGGCAGCAGTTGCAGTACAAACTAATAAAGTATCAATAAATACACCGAGTGCTTGAATCAAGCCTTGCTTTACTGGGTGAGAAACAGATGCTGTTGCTGCTGCATTCGGTGCAGAACCCATCCCTGCTTCATTGGAGAATAGACCACGTTTAATCCCATTCATGATGGCTGCCCCTAACATGCCGGCAAAGGCTTCTTCCAATCCAAAGGCAGATTTAATAATTAGGACAAATACATTCGGAAGTTCTGAAATATTGATGATTACAACAACAAGTGCAATGACAATATATAAAATGGCCATAACCGGAACAACGACTTGAGTGAAGCTTACAATTCGCTTTAATCCACCAAAGACAATGATTCCTGTTAAAGCTGCCATTATTAAACCTGCCACAACACGATTAGCACCAAAGCTTTCTTCAAAGGCAATTGAAATTGTATTAGCTTGTACGGCATTAAAAATAAAGCCGTAAGTAACGGTAATAACAACGGCAAAAAGAACACCCATCCACCTTTTATTTAAACCCTTTTCGATATAATAGGCAGGGCCTCCACGAAACAAGCCGGTACGGTCGTCTTTCACTTTATATACTTGTGCTAATGTACTTTCAATCAGTGCAGATGCGCCTCCAATTAGCGCAATCATCCACATCCAAAATACAGCACCAGGACCGCCAAGAGCTATCGCCGTCGCAACCCCAGCAATATTACCAGTTCCAATACGAGAAGCAGCAGATATTGTAAAGGCCTGGAAAGAAGAGATCCCCTTTTTCCCCGACTTATCTTTTGGCGCTGCTTCTGTAATAAGTTTAAACATTTCTGGGATTAATCTAAATTGAATAAATTTCGTTTTAAAGGTAAAAAACACACCTGTTCCCACTAACAATACAATTAATACATACGAATATAAAATTGTATTTATTTCACCTAGAATATTGCCAAACCAATCCATAAATTCACTTCCTTCATTTAATAGAATCTCCTGTTCACCCCATAGGAACAAAAATTAGAAAATAAAATATTTCTGACTTTTGCCACTCTCTTCTTCTCATACACGTTATAGCCCGATTAATTTTAAGACAATCGGCGAAACACCCATAATAAAAATCTGATAATTCAAAAATCGAAGTAAGAGGTGAATCGACTTCTGAGAAAACAGCACGAAACCTTATGCTACATGCTCGGTCTGTGTCCTCGAAAAGTACCCTCGGAACAGAAACCATTTTTCATTATACTAAAAAAACACCATTTTTTTCAATGAAAAATGGTGTTTTCGAGATTTAAATTGTCATTTATCAGAAATTTGATTTATTTGCTTAAATGTTTTAAAGCCCCAATGCACGCCATCCACCGTCTAAAAAGATTGTTTCACCTGTAATGTACGTCGATGCTTCACTTGCCAGAAAAATACAAGCACCTATCATTTCTTGAGATTTTGCCATTCGTCCTAGCGGTGTACGATTGACAACTGCCTCCTCAAAGCCTTCGCGTGAACTTTTTACAGCCTCCACTAAAGGGGTTTCTACGTAAGCTGGGGCAATTGCGTTAACACGTATCCCCAACTTTGCCCATTCTATTGCAAGTGTTTTCGTAAGCATTGTTACTCCACCTTTACTTGCTGCATAAGCTACTGAACCATTTAGTCCTTGCTCTGCAGCAACTGAAGAGACATTAATGATGGACCCAAATCCCTGTTCAATCATCACACGCCCTGCAAGCTGAGCGAATAAAAACACGCTCGTTAAATTCACACGGATAATTTTTTCAAAATCTTCTAGAGCCAAATCCTTTGCTGCCACTTTTTTTGTAATTCCAGCATTATTAATTAAAATATCAATTTTCCCATACTGTTCTTTCGTAAAATCAATTACATATTGGACTTGCTCTGCCTTTTCAACATCACAAGTCACGACAGTACATTCGCCGCCCTTTTCGTTAATTTCTTGCTGAAGTGTTAATAATTCTGATTCGGTGCGACTGCATACAATGACCTTTGCACCCGCCTCTGCCAACCCAATTGCGACACTGCGTCCAATCCCACGTCCTGCACCTGTAACAATGGCTACCTTATTAGCAAGACTAAACATATCCATGAAATTCTTCCCCCTACCCTAATAATTCATTGGCAATAATTAATCTTTGAATCTGATTAGTACCTTCGTAAATTTGTGTAATTTTTGCATCACGCATATATCGTTCCACTGGGTAATCTTGAATATAGCCGTTTCCACCTAATAGCTGTACAGCATCTGTTGTCACACTCATAGCAATATCCGATGCGTAGCACTTCGCCATTGAAGAGTAAAGTGCAATTTGTCCCTCATCGTCTTGAATTCTCCTACCAGCTTCATAGACTAATAGTCGAGCAGTCTCCAGTTGAATAAACATATCTGCAATTTTCGCACGAGAAAGCTGGAACTGATCTAATGTACGACCAAATTGCGAACGCTGTTGAATGTAGTCCTTGGCATATTCGAAGGCAGCCGTCGCAATCCCCAATGCTTGTGCACCGACAACTGGTCGTGTTTCATTGAAGACATCCATTAAAATTTTGAACCCTTCTCCTTCTCCACCAATCCTGTTTTCTTTCGGTACACGAACATTTTCCAAGAAAACTTCCCGAGTAACTGAGCCGCGGATACCCATTTTCTCTTCCTTTTTTCCAAAACTTAAGCCGGGTGTTCCATTTTCAACAACGAAAAGGGAAATTCCTTTTGTACGATGTTCACCCGTACGTGTAACAAACACATAAATTTCCGACTCCCCCGCATTTGTGATGAAGATTTTATGACCATTAATAATATAGTCATCCCCATCTTTGACTGCCGTTGTCTTGACGCCCGAAACGTCAGATCCTGCTTGCGGTTCCGTAATGCCAAACGAACCAAGCACCTCACCACTTGCTAATCGTGGCAAATACTTTAATTTCTGCTCATGTGATGCACCAATCAAAAACGGTGCCATTGCTAATGCTTGTGTTGATAGTGCTACACTAGTTGAAGCGCAGCCTTTCGCAACCTCTTCTATTACAGCTAATTGGGCATAATAATCCACACCGCCTCCGCCGTATTCTTCTGGAATATGCACACCAAATAAGCCGTTCTCTGCTAACACACGGATATTCCCCCATGGCATTTCCCCTTTTTTATCCACTTCATATGCATTTGGGATCAGATAATCCTGTGCAATTTTCTTTGTTAATTCACGAATCATTTGACGTTCTTCAAGTAAATTTGTCATCATTTTTCTCCTCCATAATCGTAAAAGCCTTGACCTGATTTTTTACCTAAATGCCCTGCTTCTACCATTCGTTTTAGTAAAGGACAAGGACGGTATTTCGAATCTTTAAAGCCCTCAAACAAGCTCATACATGTGTTATAAAGCACATCAATGCCTACTGAATCAGCTAGTTTTAATGGTCCAATAGGGTGATTGGTACCAAGCATCATGCCACGATCTATTTCTTCAGGATCATTACCCTCCATCACTAAAAATGCAGCCTCATTCATCATCGGCACGAGCACTCGGTTCACCGTAAAACCAGGAAAATCCTTTGCAACAATCATTTCCTTGCCCATCATTTCCCCGAATAATCGAATCTTTTCAACCGTTTCATCTGAAGTATTCATGCCCTTAACGATTTCGACAAGTTTCATAATCGGTACCGGACTGAAGAAATGCATTCCAACAACGCTTTCCGGACGCTTTGTAACACTACTCATTGCTGCAATGGAAAGTGAAGACGTATTACTTGCTAGTATCGCATTAGGAGGTAAAATTTCGTCTAACCTTCTAAATACCTCTAATTTCAATTCCAATATTTCAGGCACTGCTTCTATTGCTAAATCGCAATCTGCTCCATCGTGATAGCTTGTTGAAAACGTGATATTACTTAACACCTCTTCCACAGCGCCTTCCCCATTCAAACGGGTAATCATTTTTTTTATTCGTGCCCTTGAACGGTCTAAATCCTCACTTGTTCGATCCACAATTACAACTGGTATTCCTTGTTGGGCAATAACTTGTGCAATTCCGCCTCCCATTAATCCTCCGCCAATGACTAATACTTTATTAAACGAGTTCGATAATTGTTGCTGCACCTAACCCACCTCCAACGCATAATGAAGCAATCCCTTTTGATAAAGTCTGCCTTTGTAATTCATGTAATAACGTGACAATCACACGGGTGCCTGAAGCGCCGACCGGATGACCAAGCGCAATAGCACCACCGTTTACATTGAGTTTGTCATTAGAAATATTGAGCTCTGTATTTACAGCTAACACTTGCGCTGCGAACGCTTCATTTATTTCTACTAAGTCCATTTCATTCATCGATAAATGGACCTTATCGAGTGCTTTGAGCATAGCAGGCACCGGACCAATCCCCATAACGGAAGGCTGAACGCCATGCGAAGCAGTCGAAACTACCTTTGCTAATGGATTTAAGCCTAATCGTTGTACTGCCTGCTCAGATGCAAGAAGTATGGCAGCAGCACCATCATTTAAACCGGATGCATTTCCTGCTGTGACTGTGCCACCTTGTTCAAATGCAGGCGATAGTTTGGCTAGATGTTCAAATGATGTTTCTTTCGGGTGCTCGTCCTGATTAAAAATCGTTTCTCTTCCGCGCTCTTTCATAACGACAGGCACAATTTCTCGTTTAAAACGATTTTCTTGGATAGCCATAAGCGCCCGTTGCTGACTTTGCAATGCATATTCATCCTGAGCCTCTCTAGTCAACCCATATTTCTTTACAAGATTTTCTGCTGTAATGCCCATATGATAATTTTCAATCGCACATATAAGTCCATCATGCATAAGAGCATCAACCGTTTTCGGATTGCCAAGACGTTTTCCCCAACGTGCATCCAGCATTAAATGTGGTACGTTTGTCATCGATTCAATCCCGCCTACTACTACTAAATCCGCTTCACCGAGTTGAATTCGATTCGCCCCTTGAATGACAGCAGCCATTCCTGATGCACATTGCATATCAAGCGTCATCGCTACCGTTGAAATCGGAAGCCCTGTACGAATTGCAAGTTGTCTTGCTGGATTACCTTTTAATCCACTTTTAAACACATTCCCTATATAAATTTCCGTAACCTCTTGCTTTAGCGCTGTATTTTCTTGAAATAAGGAATTGATAGCAATTTCACCTAAATCTACTGCTGAAAATGATTGTAGTGCTTTTCCAAACGATCCAATCGGTGTTCTTTTGGCCTGTATAATATAAACAGTTTCCATATTTTTTCACCTACTCCACATAATTTGGCTTTCTTTTTTCAACAAATGCCCGAAGACCCTCTCTCGCTTCTCCCATCGTAAATAGTGATTGAAACTTTACTTGCTCTAGTTGGAGCCCGACTGTAAGTTCATGATGCTCAATACCAGAAATAAGTTGTTTAATAGCTGTGAGCGCATGACCATTGTATTGAGCCATCTCTGTACCAATTACCCGCGCACATTCATCTACCTCTGAAACGATTTCACTAATGATTTTCATGTCATACGCTTTCTGTGCCGAAAATAGCTCACCCGTTAATATATAACGACTGGCAACGGAACTACCGGTAAGGGTTAATAGACGCTGTGTGCCTCCTCCTCCCGGTAGAAGACCAAGCCTCACTTCTGGAAAACCAAATATAGCTTGTTCACTTGCAATCTTGATATCTGCGGAAAGAGCAAGTTCTAATCCACCCCCAAGGCAGCGCCCTTCAATTGCTGCAATAAAAATAATCGGGCTTACTTTCATAGCATTTTGAAGTGCGGCAACACGAGCTGTCATTGCTTGAATGTCCTTAAATGGAGCATCTAACATTTCTTTAATATCAGCACCAGCAGCAAAGTTTCCTTCACTCCCCTTAATGATGACGACCTTTACAGCTTGATTTTGTAAATATTGAATGGCTTCGTTTAATTCAATAATGAGCTGTGTGTTAAGAGCATTTCTTGCTTTTGGTCTGTTAAGCTTGATTTCGTATACGTTACTTTCACTATTTAGCGGACTTAATTGAATCATCTGAAAAGATTGACTCATCGTCCATCACCTCCTTATCTTATGTATAGCAACTTCCATGCCAACTGAAATTTTTCTATGTATTCCCTTTGTTATAAGGCTTTTACTTTCAACAAAATAAAAATGGTTCAAAAACAAACCAAAATCGGTTTATTTTTGAACCATTCACTCAATTCATTTTCATTACGGTTCATATTTGAACCAATTAAATAAAAAGTAATCTAAATTTTATACCGTTCTATTTTACGTAGTAGCGTTGCATGACTAACGCCGAGTGCTTTTGCCGCTTTACGGATGGATGGATTTTCAACAAGTGCTCTTTCAATAACTGCTTTTTCTGCCTCCTCCACAGCTTCTTTTAACGACTTTGATTCCGTGTTGTTTGGCTTTACCGGTCGTTTACTTATTTCCAATGGAAGATTTTTTTCATGTATCAACGTATTTTCTGCCAGGATAACTAACTGCTCCACAATGTTTTCGAGCTGACGCACATTCCCAGGCCATGCATATTCCTTTAACAGCTTTAAAGCACCAGCAGAAATTTGCAGTTCCTTATTATATTTACGATTAAACTTTTTAAGAAAATGTTGAAAAAGAAGCGCAACATCTTCCTTCCTTTCACGTAAAGGTGGTACTGCTATTTGCACTACATTAAGACGGTAATACAAATCTTCACGAAACTTCCCCTCTTTCACTAATTGCTTTAAATCTTTATTTGTAGCAGCAATATACCTCACATTTAATTGTTTCTTTGATGTTCCACCGACACGTGTAATTTCATTTGTTTGAATAGCACGTAATAATTTTACTTGCAAATGTAGTGGCATCTCACCAATTTCATCGAGTAATACTGTACCATTGTTCGCAATTTCCAGTAGCCCAGCCTTACTTGTATTAGCACCAGTAAAGGCACCCTTCTCGTATCCAAATAATTCAGACTCTATTAAATTCTCGGGAATAGCCCCACAATTAATTTGAATATAAGCACTCTTTTTTCGATCACTAAGCGTGTGTATATTTTTTGCTACAACTTCCTTTCCTGTGCCTGATTCTCCTTGAATAAGCACCGTTGCATCGGTCTTAGCAATTTTCTCAATCATTTGCTTGACAGATTCCATGCTAGGGGAATGACTAATTAATCCTTCCGTTTGCGTAATATTATCCCTTAAACGTTCAAGTTCAAGATAATTCAATGATGTATAGGCTAAATGTTCTTCATACATGTGATTTAATGATGTTAAATTTCTATAATTCGCTACATAACAAATAATCTCCCCATCATCGTCATAAACAGGCTTACTCGTAATAAATACATCTTTCCCATTACTTATTTTTTGGTAAATTGTTAACGGATTTTTGTTTAATATACGACTAGTCGATTCTTTCAGCAACCCACCATCCAGCATATTTTTTATTGTGTGATTAACTATAGAAGCTAAAGGCTCTCCCGAAATTTTTTCAACCGCATCGTTCGCGTAGAAAATGCGTCCATCTAAATCGGTCAGTAAAAACCCTTCATAACTCTGCTCGATTGCTTGAATTAACATTTTATTTAACTCCATTCACTAATCACCCCACATTCAGTAAATTTCACTCACAATATAGCATTTATTATGTATAAGGAGTTATATAGAACTATATCAATTTCAAAAAAGGAAATCATTTAATTTTAAGAAAATATAAATTATTTAAAAATCTAGATTGTTAGGGGAAATAGTGTTTAAAGAAGATGATGTTACATGTCCGAAGGGGGTAGCTACGCAAAATGACCTCTTACGCATAAAATCTGCTTGAACATGTAATTCAAGCAGATTTTTATTTAAGTTTATCCGTTTGTACTAAATTCTAATTAACGTCGCTCTAAATCCTGGTAATCTTTCATATACGGCCCGTCCTCTGCCACATATGAATGATACAATGCCTTTACTGCAAAATTTTTCTCTAAACCCATTTCAGCTTTTAGTTTTTTTAATTCATCATGTAACTCACGATGTTCATTGATAAGCTTTAGCATTATTGATTTATTATATTTCATTCTATCCGCCCTTTTAGTTTATAACTTGAATAATGACAACTTTTAAATAGTTAAATTCCGAGAAATTGTGTGGCACTGTAAAATCCTCAGGCAACTGGTGCTGTTCTAGTATTTTGTAACGTGTATTTGTCTCTTTAAACGCTTTATCAATAAACGTTTTAAATTTTTTCATGTCAAAGCTGGCGTTATTCGTTGATGCTATTATCACGCCATGATCATTCGTAATCGCAAGGGCATCCTTTAAAAGCTTCGGATAATCTTTTGCTGTACTAAAGGTCATTTTTTTTGTCCGTGCGAAACTCGGTGGATCAAGCACGACAACATCAAACTTCAAATCATGACGCTTGGCATAGCTAAAGTAGTCGAATACGTTCATCACTTTAATATCCTGTGATTCATAATCGACCCCATTCACTGCAAATTGTTCGATTGTTTTAGCTAAGCTACGTTTAGCTAAATCAACACTCGTCGTACTTAATGCACCACCAAGTGCTGCGGCTACAGAAAATGCGCCTGTGTAAGAGAATGTATTTAACACGGTTTTGTCGATGGCATAATGATCGCGTAGTGCTTTACGAACATTCCGCTGATCAAGAAAAATCCCTGTCATTGCCCCGTCGTTTAAATCAACTGCAAAGTTCATGCCATTTTCCATAACGATTAATGGGAAGTCACCCTTTTCACCTGATACATAATCATCTTGCTCTACATATTGACCGTTCGTATTAAATCGTAATTTTTCATAAACACCACGTGTGTTCAGTGCGATATTTAACGCTTCATACACGACATCACGGAAGGCATAAATTCCTTCACTATACCAGCTCACCATATAGAAGCCATTGAAGAAATCAATTGTTAAGCCACCAATTCCATCACCTTCTCCGTTAAATACACGGAAGGCCGTCGTATCTTCTGATGCAAAAAAATTAGCACGTTTTTCTGCCGCTTCGCGAATTTTTTTCGTAAAGAAGCGCACATCGATGACTTCTTTTTGTTTGCGTGATAGTACCCAGCCGATGCCTTTATTTTGCTCACCATAATAGCCTGTTGCAATATAACCACCTTGTACGTCTAATAATTGCACAATCGTCCCTTCTGCAATCGGCACCTCTGGTATATCTATAGCTTCTTTTAAAATAAGCGGATAGCCATTTTGCATTTGCTTAATAAATTTTGATTTTACGTATATTTCGCGTATTTGTTCCATCGAGTCATCCTAACTATTTCATAATCTATCTATTATGGCATGTTTCACAGGAAAAGGCGAAGAAATTAAGTATTTTATTCTTCCGTCCTAAAAGAGCCAATTCCCCTATTATCGGATCATTGACTCTTCTAACCATTAATACAAATTCTGTTTTGATGTTAAGCTTGCATCGTATTTACGCGAGTTTTAGCAGTTTTTACGCGTTTAGTAGGGGGTTTTACGCGCTTTCACCACTCTTTTACGCGGGTTGGCCACACTTTTACGCGTTTCACCTAATTTATCCAAAAAAAGAGTTAGCTATCTATTTTAGATAACTAACTCTCCCAGACATGTATTCACTTAATACGGATTCGTTGCAATGATGCTTGCTGTTTTCACGTAAATACGTGAATTCAGCTTTAATTGGCTAACGATGAATTCGGCAATATCTTCTGGTTGCATGAATTTTGATTCGTCGTTTTCTTTAATTAAGTTTGCTTCCATTGCTAAATCGGTTGCCACTGTGCTTGGCGTTAAAGCCGATACGCGAATGTTGTTGCGGCGAACTTCTTGTGCTAGTGATTCTGTAAAACCAATGACCGCAAATTTCGATGCACTATAAGCACTTGATGTAGCAGCCCCATTTAATCCAGCTGTAGAAGAAATATTAATAATATCTCCTCCATTTTTTTCGATTAATTGAGGTAGCACTGCACGTGTTACATAGTATGTACCCATTAAATTTATATCAATAATCTGCTTCCATTCCGCTGGGTCCATCGTCATCACTGTGCCCATTTTACCCGTTCCGGCATTGTTTATTAAAATATCCGCAGGCCCTAAATCGTTTGTTAGTGAAGAAATCGCTGCTTCTACTTGTTCTTTTGATGAAATATCAGCCGTTGCATAAGCTACTTTCACGCCTAAGCTTTCAATCTCAGTCGCTACTTCCTTTAATGTTGCTTCTGTTTTCGCAAGTAAACCTACGTGTACGCCTTCTTTTGCTAAGTAAAGCGCTGTTGCTTTTCCGATTCCCCTTGCTGCACCTGTTACAAATGCTACTTTTCCTTGTAAATTTTGCGCCATTTTAAGCAGCTCCCTTCCAAAATATCTATAAAATACATGTTCATTATACTATATCAGAATACATTTCGCTAAAAGATGACACTGCATTTTTGTTTAAAAGCTAAAATTCCTCGTTCATTATTTTTTATCTCACAAAAATAATGAGCACATGTTTTTGCTACGATTTCGCCATTTAACGAAATCGATATACGACTTATAAATAATTAAGTGTCAATTCGCCTCATTAGCACTTATTTATAATTAAGTTGTATATCAAATTACGTATATTTGGGTTTTGTTGTTTTTAAAATGATGGAAAAATAATTTCTTACACAAAAATAACAAAGCCTTCCACCAATGCCTTACCTCTGTAAGCTATGTTACACTAATCGTATAAAGGAGGTTGCCCGTATGCAGCAGCTACAATTGGAAGCATCTTGGGACAAAGCATTGTCCGCGCAAGATCGAGCTCATATTGAAAAACTATTTAATGAAATCAAGCAGCAACACTATTCTACGATTGTTTTTTCTCCGATTCGAGAAGCCATCAATCATCGAAATGAGCTATTAATTACCGTATTAGTGCATAACTTTTCGCCATTTCCACTCACGTTTGAAAATACACCACTCTCCTATTCGAACGAGCAAGAGGTACTTGCAGAGCAGACATTTACGCTACCTGCACTTACGATTCCAGCAAAAGTTAGCATGCCGTGGACGTTTATTTTTCCACAAGGTAGCTATACACCAGGGACTTCTCTTTGGAACGGGCGATTAGAAATACAATCACTGCCCGAAAAAAAGTAGATGCCTGAACGCATAGGCATCTACTTTTCTTTTCATAAGATTGCCCCCATTCATTTACATAGGATAAAAATTTTTGATATTTGTAGGAATGGGTGGGTGATACACATCATTCCCCAATCGCTCTTTTAATTTTTGCTTTACTAGTTTAATGAATTCAGGCTGGTGAAGCATAGCGACAACTGTTGTAGCCGTCACTTTTGCTATAATTCAAATGGGATGATTGATGAAATAGCTTCATTTTTACGTGTACTACATGCAAATTAAAAAAAGAAACCTCTTTTACTTCTAGTGTGCTGTTCTATTACGAATCTAAATGCGCTTTTCTCTCTAGATTCCTTATACACCTATAATTCGAGTGGCTATATACCAAAAAATGGTTTAAAATTTAAAGAAACCATTCAATTCAAGTTAGGGGGAGACTATTTGAGTCCAGGTGAAAATATTTATTTTTCTCTACTTGGGTTTGGTGTACTAATAGTAATTATGATCATTTGGCTCATTTTACGAAAGCGAAAAAAACTGGTGATTGTCATTACAATTGCATTCGTTATGGGATATGCTGGCTACTATCTTTACTATCCTACATTAAGAGTGAACACGCATGCAGAGCGCTATCAACAACTCGAAGCCTATTTGGAAAAAACATATCCTGATAAACAACTCGCCATTTCTCCCAAACATTATGAACCAGGTTATATAGTCGGGGAATTCCAAGTGAATGATAGCAAAATCCCTTCAATGGGCGTGACATTACGTGTAGATAAAGACGGGCAAATATCCCAATTTGCCACTTGGTCCAATACAGGTTATCCTCCAGCGCAGCAAGAGCTATGGCGAGAAATTGCATTCTATTACGGAGAAACCTATTCATTAGATAAAGAAATAGATGAAATTACGAAGCAAGATGAATGGATAGATGGTGAGCTGACAGTATTTGCTCTAACGATTAATGGTGCACCATCCATTGCCATTTTTAATTATTCACATAACAGTTATAGCTTTTTAGAATTAAAAGAAGGCGAACGTGGGCAATTTGTTTCTGTTGAATTAGACGGGTATCTGTTCATATATATTGATGAACACTACGAAGGCAAAGATGTTACGATTCATTCCAAAACTGGTGGTTCATATACGCTCAATGCTTTAGAACAAAAAGGACAATTAATTGTAAAAAATAAAAATAATTCATAGAGTGAGGAATAAGCCTACCCGAGTTGAAATAGGGTCGTTTATATGTTCGCAGTAAGAATCAATTAGTCATTAAAAAATTGTCCGTTTGGGGACTTATATTCGCTTTCATTTTAATGATGATTGGATTTTTTCTTACAGCTATTTTTATACCTATTCCAGATATCGAACTTTTAACTAGAGCTCAAATGTTAGCTCTAGAAAAAGAATACGCCTTAAATTATTCTTTAGGATCATTACTATTTAATATGAGTCTAGTTGTACTGACGACTTGTATCGGACCGTATTGTATTACGATGTATTTAAATTGTAATAAGTCACAATAAAACTACCTAAAACGCTTATCTCTCAACGTTTTAGGTAGTCTTTTTCATGAATTGGACTTATTTATGATACCGTTCACTGCAACTAATGTAAGTACATTTTTTATACCGCACTCAAGTATAAATCTAGTGAAGCTTCAACTTCCTTCGCAACTAGTTCAACAAAGTCCGCATAATCCTCTGTCGTATGTGCTTTATCTAAAGCATTATAGTACGCTAAGCGATTCTCTACGCGAATAATAATTGGCGGATAGCCAGATTTCATTAACTCTAAGTTTAATAACAATCTTGATGTACGACCGTTGCCATCAATAAACGGGTGAATGCCCACAAAAATGGCATGCAGCATTGCACCTCGAACGATTGGATGTAAATTCTGCGCTTCCCCGTCATACCAACTCATTAAAGCGTCCATTTGCTCCTGAATTTTAAACGGTGGTGGCGGTGTATAGACAGCACCTGATATAAACACTTGCTGATCACGGTATACGCCTGCATAACCATCATCAATTCCCTTTAACACTAAACGATGTAAATTTTTAATTTGCCATTCTGAAAATGACTCTTCTTTTCGTACAATATCTTCAACATATGAAATCGCATCTCGGTGATTAATCACTTCTAAGTGCTCTCGCATTGTTTTACCACCAACCGTAATACCTTCAAGCACTACCTTTGTTTCATTAATTGTTAGCGTATTTCCCTCGATGGCATTCGAGTTATACGTCCATTCTAAAAACAACTTTTCACGCAAACTTTGTACCGTATATTTTGGTAACGGGCGTTTCGCATCTAATTGTTGCTTTTTTAAATCGATTTGTTCGAACACTTTTTCATCTCCTTATAGAGGATCTATTATTTTCTATCATAATATAAATAACAACAGAAACGAAATTTATCTAATTCACTTTATCTTTAAAAAATTATCTACAAGATTTTACTGAAAACTTTTTATACGTTGAATCGTATACAATAAAATATAAATACCACCTAAAACGTTATCAAATCAACATTCTAGGTGGTTATATATGTGCTAACAAATGAAATTAAACAACTATTGATTAAAAAGTTAACGCAAGCAGTTGATCCAGCAAGCATCCCAAACATCCACAGAAAAAACGGAAGAAAACTTTCCTGTCACCGTGGTGGTGTCTTTTCTATTGCTTTGTTGAATTAAGTTAACGGGTGAGCGTGCGTAATCGCTCGTGCGGCATAATAGCCACTCAGTGCGGAGGATAGCGTACCTGGTCCTGGAAATGATTGTTCACCTACAATGTACAATTGCGGTAAGGATGAACGCACGCTTCTAGGTTTTACGACAGCATTTCTTACTGTTAAAGGAAAACCACCTACACCCGATTTACCGATAAATTTTTTATATGTTAAAGGAGTGCCTGCTTCTGCATAGATTAAATAATCTTCTATATTCACGACTTTTTGAATTTCTGACAAGATCGCCTCGGTTAATTGTTGTTTTTTCACTTTGTATTCTTCTTTTGAATACTGTCCCCACTGCTCCACATTTGCATGAATGGAACAAGTCATCATGATTTCTCCATCAATTCGTTCATTATGTTGATTGTACGCTGGTTGGAAGGTGACATACACAGGGCCATGTCCATCTGAAAATAACACAGCATGTTCTTTACTTGGTACAATTTGAAGGGCAAAAGGAAGCTGCCTTGCATTCAGCTCCTGATGCCAAAATGCATCGTTCAGAAGTGCGTCTACCCGAAAAGCCCCCCAAGAAAATGTCTTAGGTTCTGCATGACTCGTGCCTCGCCCAAAAGAAATACCTGTATTATTAATGACTACATCATAAGCTCCATTCCGTTTCTTACTCGTCACATGCCAATTTTTCTGTTCATAAACCATTTCTTTCACAGGAGAAGCTGCAATCACTTCACCACCAAGCTGGACAATTCGTTGCGCTAATGCTTCGCTTAATTGCCCCATTCCCTTATCGATGTAGAAGCTACCTCTCCTATAAATCGTTAATGCTAAACTAGATGGTAATAAAGCCGCTTTAGTGCAGTCAGTTTGTGCCGCGTCCATTAACTGTGCATCCAAAAACTGCCGTAGTGGCTCATAGGATTGTAGATTATTATTTACGCAATAAATCCTCCACTGTCCATGTCGCGTAGCGTGCCAAACCTAGCAGCAATTTTGGATGAGCGAGAGCGTAGCGTGGTAATTGACCTAGGTCATACATACGCTGAATCGGCATGGAAACCCCTGTAGCTGTCACTGCATATACTATTTCGCTGATTTGTTCGATTTTTTGCCAAAAGCTTCTCACATCTTGTCTTCTTTCAGGCAATGCATGTGAAAGTTCTTCATCCCACCTTGTCGCATCTCGATAAATCGAAATTTTGCGATCTTGTAATATGACGTCCATAGGATGATGCAACATATCGAATGGTAGCTTTAGTTGGAGTTCGTTGAATAAAGTATCCAATAACCCACGTTCTTCTAATCCAAAGGCGATCGTCGCACCTGTAGGAAAAATACGTCCTTTTCGCACATACCAACCTGCGGATCCACCTACTGTTGTCGCCTTTTCGAGAACGGTCACACTATAGCCTTTTTTAGCTAATAGGGCTCCTGCCATTAACCCGCCAACGCCAGCACCGATGACACAAACGGTTTTACTCAAGAAGATCCCCTCTCTTCCTTTCTAATCGTTTCACAATCTTTTCTAATTTTGCGTGATTATAACGATGCCCGGTAATAAAAACAATATTGATAATGAGGGCATAGCCAATCATGACCTAGTGCCCAAACAGGATTCTATAGAAAGAAGAGTGGAGCTTCGTATTTAACCTCACTCTATCGTGCCGTTTATTTTATTAGGCAATCACGCTTCACCTAGACGGCATCTACAATTAATTTCTATTCAATTAGCATTTAACACAGCTTCTATCCCTATCCAATGTGTAGGCTGTCCTTCAGCAACATCTAACATAAAATCAATTTTCACAATGACATTATCAAATGTATAAGTACCTTCAATTTCACTATACAAATTAACATAATCCACACTGAAATACTTATAGCCGCCTTCCTCTTTATAACACCATACTTCATCAGCCTTCTGTACATCCACACCGAAAGATTGTAGAAATTTCACTAGCTTTATATTTTTCATAATTTTTTCAGCATAAAAAAGACAGTTTTCACAACCGCAGTGATTTTTGTCACCAACACTGTATTTAGTAGAAAATATTTTCTGATTTTGTGCCTGAACAGTCATTTCAATTCCTAATCCCCCAATAAACATTAATCTCCTACTCCAAAAATTATTCAAGCCGTTTTTAAGTCTCCCCTATTTCAAATGGACGATCATTCCCTAATTAAAAATCTACGGTTCCCACTCAGGGTCTACATACAATACTTCAATTTCATAATCTCTCATGCCATGTACGTCGAGTAGCTTTCGGAAATAGACTTCTGTTTCACGTATAACATGTGGATTCGCTGTGTACACCCAGAAAATATTGTCATCTCCTGCTCCTCCCATCGCATGCACACCCAACAAAGCACTTGCTTCATCAAAAATGTCCCCTTCAAAAAATCGTTGCTCTATTGTTTCTGATTTGCTTTCTGTTAGTACATTAGGGACGATATAATGCATCGCCGTAAAGATAATAGAAAGACCTAACGTACGTTTTTTCATAGTAGTCCCTCCCGCAATCCATGTACCCTCCATTTTAAAGGAATAACCTTCCAAAAACTAGGTGATGTCACTTTTCATCATAAAAAATAACAGCAAGACGTATCCTGCTGCTAGTTCTTTCCTTTTTCTTGTTGCATGTTCTTTTTTTGTTTGTCTGCTCGGATGTAGGTCATTTCTGCCGATACTAGCATCCACACAACAACGCCAATCACTAATGCAAGAATTACAAATTTCATATCATTGCCTCATTTCATTTCTTTCTTCTATTATAATTCTCCTATATCACTTTCCCTAGCCTATTTCATGTACAAATGATGAATTATATTCCGCACCAACACAGAATTGCACAAAAATTCTATAAATGTCCGTTTTTTTATCGTTTATCCCCTTTTTTCTTTCATATTTGATTAGTGAATTGCGAAAAAGTCCCATTTACGATAAATTTATACTCATATGACTTTAGTATCTAAATTACTCCATCAAGTGTAGGGTAGATTGTATCATTTATTACGAAAATAATGCATTGGAAAGGTGACATATGACTAGCACAAGCATAATGATCGCAAAGGAAGCTTATGAACAGCAGTTAGAAGCGCAATTATTGTCTGTCGGCATTCTAAGGTATTGGGATGGAAACATTATTTCTTCAAGAAAACTAATTGAAAATCCTCAATTTTTTGAAACAGAAGATATGATTTATAAAGAATGGTTTGATTCTGTTTATGACAGCTATCACTTCTATAATGGATTTGATTCATTAGAAGAATGTGTATCCTATATTTCCCAAAGTCCTTATGACAACGCTACTTATAAAATTGTTCAATTTCTCGATATGTTTTACGCCATTGTCTATGAAAATACACAGTATCAACAAGTCGTCGGAAAAGATGTCTCTTATTACACAAAAAACAAATTATTTTTATCGTCGCCACATCCACAGCACAGTTCAATAGCTAAACAGCGTGTTCGTCTTCCGGTTATTCCGCTCATTTACCATGAGTTAATGGTATTTGATCCAAACTTGCGTATATATGAACTAACAGAAGAAGCACCAGATCAATTTGTTGAAGGCGACGCCCATGATTTAATGCCTTATATCGTATTGCTCGGTATTACGTTCAAGGATATATGGTATCCATGTACAACGCCGCACAGCATTGCTCATAGTCGTGCCGCGTTAAATATGTATTTTAACGATGGACATGATCTTATGCTGTTTGGGAAATATGTAAATGCTGTCGCAATCAATCCTTTCCAGCGACTCATTTGTTTTGCAAAGGGGCGTATCGAACATTTCCAAATGGATATAGATGATCGTAAAACACCACCACGCCGCCTTCCATATCGTGAAGTAAAACGATTCCATGATATGGTTCATATTCGTCCCATCAAAGAGCATAAAGAATTGATGGAATTAATTTAATCTGTTTAATAGAAAAGCTGCCCCTTAGTTGTTTATCGGCCAACAAAGGTGCAGCTATTTTTATTTTTCGTTACGTACAACAAGTACATCACAGTTCGCATGACGGACAATGCGTTCAGATACAGAGCCGAGCATTAACTTTTCTACTCGGTTTAAGCCTGTCGCGCCAATGACCATTAAATTGATGTCTGGTAAATTCGTTAAAATCACCTTTGCTTTTCCTGTTTCCACTTTTGTGTTGACATGTTCAACACCAGCTTCATGTGCTTTTGCCTTTAATTCACCCATTTTTACTTCATACTCTTGTTTTAACTTTTCCGCATACTTCACATCATATGCTTCCACCGTACCGAATGAATGTGTATCAACGACACTGATTAAATGAAGTGTCGCGCTATTTTGTTTCGCGATCTCCACCGCGCGCTCAAATGCATCAATCGATTGCTGTGAAAAGTCTAATGCTACAGCAATATTTTTATAACTACTAATCATGGAATAGCCTCCTTTATATACCTTGTATTATACCAAAAGGAAGTTAATTTTACCCATGATAGAGAATGTTTTCTGTGAATAGAATAACGAATTTATCACAAAAAATCTACAAGCTCGTACAAGGCTTACAGATTCTTATTTTTTAACGAATGGTTTTTAAAGCCGTTGACCACGGAATTAATTGATCTAACATTTGATTGACCGAGTCAGCTTGCACGTCTTTCGGTTTAAATACATTGCCATTTTCAAAATCAGTGAATAATGACAACGCTGGATGTACACGAACATCTGCTACTAATAATTCCCCTAAAATACCACGTAAATGCTCGGTTGCACGGGCACCACCAACAGAGCCATATGATACGATTCCTGCTGCTTTATTGTTCCATTCATCCCGCAAGTAGTCTAACGCATTTTTTAATGCACCAGTAATGGAGTGATTATATTCTTGTGCGATAAAAATAAACCCATCTTGTGCATTAATTGCTTTTGACCAAGCGGCTGCCCCTGAAGCATCCACACCTGGTTCGCCTAGTAAAGGTAATTTAAAATCAGCAATATCAATAATGGTATAGTTGGCATCACCACGCTTGTCTGCTAGCGCTTTGACCCATTTTCCGACTTGTGGGCTGACACGTCCTTCACGCGTTGACCCTAAAATAATGCCAATGTTTAATGTTGTCATAATTTCTCCCTCCCTTTTTGTTTGCCAAATCATTTCGTAACGAGGCTCATTGGGCATTATTTACTTTCTTTCGTTTATGTATACACATAAATCTCGAATTTGAAATAATGATACGACCATAAAAAAACTCCCTCACTAACGGGAGTTAAATAATCTGTTGCACAATGCGAATAATCCGCTGTACGTCCTCATCTTGTAATAACGGATAAATCGGTAAAGACACTGTATTTTGCGTCCACTTTAACGCATTTGGATAATGTGCTTTCGGTTCTAAAATCTCTATCTCTCGGATTGGCACAACTGCTGTAATCTGGTGTTTACCTAATGCTTTTATAATTTCTTGTTGTTTTGCTGTTTGTAAAATAGCACGGAAACGAACAGGCTGTAGACCTGGACCAACATCGAGTAATGGGAAATTGGCTACCTTATATTGTTCATAAATTTCCTGTCTTCTCTGTAGGAACTGGGAGAATTGTCGTAACTGTGCACTTCCCACAGCCGCCTGTAAATCCGTCATTTGAAAATTAAAGCGGATTTTCGTATCAAAGCGTTGATCATATAAACGATAATCCTTTAGTTTTTCGAGAATAGCAGTATCTTTACATACAATCATGCCACCTTGCCCACCCGTTGTCATTAGCTTCGTCGCATAAAACGAAAAGATGCCTATATCCCCTTGTAATCCTACTGGGATACCGTTCACACATGCACCAAATGCTTGCGCACAATCTTCAATCACATACTTTTTACTAGTAAGGGAGGACAAATCTTGTGGTAAGCCGAACATATGGGGAATAATTGCGATATTCGTTTCGCTACCAATGGCCGCAATATCCATGTTCGGACAATCGCGCTGACAATCTATGACTATAGGGATGCCTCCAGCTAATGCAATAGCATTTCGTAAAGCCGAACATGAATAAACTGGGTACGCAACATTTTTCGTAGGTGCATCAAGTGCGATGAGTGCCAAATATAGTGCAGCAGTGCCACTAGAAACAGCAATAGCTGAGCCTCGTGGTAATCCTAAAAAGTCACAAAATTCATTTTCAAAATTCTCGACAGCCCTGCCTTGCGCAACCCAGCCCGACTGAATCACACTCATCGCCATTTGTTCCTCTAAAGGGCCTAACGTCGGGCGATTATGAGGGACTGGATTACCACCAAATCGCTTATTTATGGACACTTACTCCGCCCTTCTCTCCCGTCGCGTTTAAAGAATATGTGAACGTAAAATATAGTATTTTTCTGCATAAGGTAACCCAATCTCCATCCCTCTCATTTCCGCCCATTTCTTCACACTTTCTGGGGATATTAGATGGTTAGGAGGGCGTCTTTGAGATGTATGTTTCAGAAATGAATCCACTTTCTTTTGAATTGTATTCGATAGATCTAAATATAACTCCCCTGTGTTCCAAAACTTTTGGAACTGCCAAGAAATCAGTGGATATTCATACATCGCAATCAGCTTGATCAGCTGACTCGGTTTAGGTCTCAGTGCGGCAAAGCAAGCTTCAAATAAAACGATATGATCTTGATGGTAGCTTGGAAGTGGAATAAATACCATTGTAGGTTGAAACGCGTTTAAAATCTGATCAATTTTAGAAGTCATTTCAAATTTTGGCACTGTATCGAGTAAGGAATCTTTGTCTTGATAAACAACTTCAAAGTCATGACAGCCAAGCACTTCTAAGGCGTCCTTTAGTTCCTTTATGCGCATAGCAGCCGTTACGGTTTGTTGGCTATGTGGATGTGTTACCTCGCCAACAGCCATGACGATGACTTTTACTTTATTTTGATAGCGACACGCCTTTTCAATTAATCCCCCACATCCAAGCACTTCATCATCGGCATGAGGAGCAATAATTAATATTCTTTCCTTCCCTGATGTAATCATGAATTCACCTCCGTTCAAATGATTTAGTTTAATGAGCTCTTTGTTGTCGAATCATGTTCATCGTTTCTGGTCCACAGTGAAAGAGCATATCAATAATGGAAAGGTTCGGTTGGAATTCGCCCCAACGCTGTGGATAGATGGGATGCTTAAATTCCTGATAAATCAGTTGTATTTGACGCTCATGAAACTGACTTTCGTCATTATAGGCACGTGCACCAATACCAGATAAATACACATCACCACCTAAGTGGAATACGACGTTGATATTTCTTTCGTTTTTGCTGCCAAAATCTTGCTTAAAATCAGATTCTAGCAAAATGTCAGCCCGAATATTTAACAATGACTGAATATGCTGGATGAGTGCGATATTAAACGGGGCTAGATGTGTCCACTTATCATGATAAAGTTGTTCAAACCCATCCTTATACGTAAGCCAGTACATGCTCTTTTTATAATTCGCCTCGATCGCCTTCCAGTGATTCAGTTGCCATTTCTGATCAGCAGCAATTTGTAATTCATGAATGGGTTGTTCTTTATTTTGGAGTGGTACTGTGAGCATCAAGCTGCCATTAGGGGTTTTAATTTTCGAACGATTAATATAACCGCTTTTTGAATGATCTGCTTTATCTAATATGACAAACTTATCTACTTGGTCCATCTTATCGAAGTACCCAATCCACGGTAAATAGTTGGGTTGATGGATCGCTACTTTCATCTTTTTTCACTTCCATTTTATACTTTATAGGCGTTATTTCCTGAACGATTTAATTTCCGCCAGCCGACCTGGCGACCCCTGAATGCTCTGATGACCGCTGTCCATGTCACATAAGCTAATAAATAGCGGTATCCTATTCGTTGAATAAATACCCACATAAGTGGCTTCATTTTTTCTTTCCCCATCTTAAATGCAATAAAGGAGTTTAAAAAATCTGTGAGATAAAATAGTAGCGCAAATAAATAAATTGATGATGTTCCGGACAAAATAGCGGCGATAAAAATGAAATCAATAAGTGGAGAAGTTAAAAATAGTAAATAGGAAAATAGTAAACTCGGAACTGCAAAATATTTTAATGTTTTATTAGAAGAAGTCAAAATGTTCTTTTTATGTTTCCAAGCAACTTGTAAAATCCCATATGACCATCGATTCCGTTGTTTAATGAAGTCCCTAACTGTTTCTGGGCACTCTTCGTATGAAATGGCACGATCCTCATAAACAATTTTATAACCAGCATTTAAAATACGTAGTGTGAGTTCTGAATCTTCCGCTAATGTATCTTTATGATAGTAACCAAGCTTTTGTACAACGCTTTTCCGCCAAGCACTATTGGAACCAGGGACCACTGTAATGCAATTTAGTTCTTCAAAAGCCCGCTTTTCTAATTGATTAGCCGTTACGTATTCAATATGTTGCCATAACGTAATTTGATTGATTATATTGCCAATTTTACAGTTTCCTGAAACCGCTGCGACACGAGGGTCTGAAAAACTGTCTACTAAGTGAGAGATGGTCGATTTGTGGAAAACCGTATCTGCGTCAATCGTAATAACAATATCTCCAATCGCTTGCTTAAACCCTAAGTTGAGGGCCGATGATTTACCACCGTTCACCTTCTTAATGACTTTTACCTTATCCCATAGATGGAATATTTTCGTTGCAATTTCTGCCGTTTGGTCTGTCGATCCATCGTCAACAATCAAAATTTCAGCGACAGGATAATCACTTTTCAAAATAGCTCTTACCGTCCGCCGAATAACCACCTCTTCGTTATACACAGGGATAATAACTGTGACACTTGGTCTAAAATTTCTTAAGTGATTTTTGTTAATTTTCCGGTATTCTGTAAGTACTTTATTCTTTCGGTGCTGTTTGAAACAAAATATATAGATGATAAACATACGAACAAATCCTAGCACGATTGTAAAGAACAGATAAGCAATAAATGCTTGCTTCATAACAGCGAACAACTGCCCCGTAAACTTATTGGTCCATGGTAAATTGACTACTCCGTACCGATGAAGTATAAAAAGTGATACGAATCCAAGCAACATGAGCAAAGATGTAAAAAATAGAGCTTTTACTTTAAACCAACGTTTCCCTGTCTCATCTTGAAATATCATACAATCCAACCGCCCTCCCTTAGGATATTTATATGAAGAAACATCTTAAGGACCTATGTGTTTGACTAATTTTCGAGAAGATCTATAGAAGTGTGAAATATGTATGACCGAGCTCTTCGTGAGAAAACCGATACTGTTTTTATCATACTCCTAGCAGCATTATTTTCTATTTTCTTGAAACTAACTTTTTTCACTAACGATTCGGATAGCTATGACACTTATACTTTCTACTCCACTAAAAAAAGAATCCGTATCTGTTAAGGTAAAATGACCAAACAGAAAGGATTCTTGTGATTGTTATATATATTTTTTCACTTGGATGAATTAGGTGATAGGGAAACAAATAATGTATATTGCCATAGCTGATAAAAAAATCAATCATCTACAAACTCAAAATATAATATCATAGCTTTTCACGCGTGTTAATTTACCTTTTACTGTTAAATAAATCATTAGAATACGTTGATTTCCGCTACGGCTGACTCGCTTTCCGCAGGCACGGCTTCAACTAATTTATTTCGGCTATAGCCGAAATAAATGGATTTTCAGCTCGTGCTGTTCCTGCAGGAGTCGAGTCGCCTCCGCTCCAATCAACGAGCAAGCGCCTTTTATCAACCATTCCATAAAAAAACACGCTAATTACCTACCGATATTTGTATAATCAATACGTCTGTTAGCTTTTAAAATTTTTTAGTAAATAAAATACGGCCTTGCCCTAATCCAACATAATCCTTCCCTAAACATACGGAAGAGCCTATTTATTTGTGAAAAACAATAGAGTCTTCGTTTGTTGGCGATGTGATGCAATGCGGTGAATGTATTGACGTAGCTTCCTAATTTAATCGTTACCTTTTTACTGCTTCATATGTTATTATTTGTGCTGCATCTGTTGGATAGGTATTATATTGATAATTAGATGAAATTATAATATCTTCAAATCCTATTTCTTTTAAAATAGAGCGAAACTCTTCTACCCCATACCACTTTAAAGGGAAGTATTCCAGTTCCGTATCGACCAATTTAGAATTTCTCCATTTTTGATATTTATGATGGGTCATCGTAAATTGATTTATTTGATCCACATCGACTAATATCTCTTCTAATGTAATCGTGTCTCCTTCAGGCGTTTTTATGACTCTAGTGGAAACATAGCCTTTCTGAAAAGATGTTGGCAGGAAAGTATCTATTATTATGCGCCCTCCCACCTCCAAGTGATCATAAAAACAACTTAAAGCATTTACAGCATCTATCCTTTGATGTAACAATAAAAATGACCCAGTAGGAACAATAATCGCTTCATATTTATGCTCTAATACAAAATGACTCATATTTAATTTATGTAGATTCGGAGACAGACCTCTTTCCGCACAATGTTTTTCACATAAATTTAGCATGTCCTCAGAGAGATCAAACCCTTCCACATTCAGCCCTTTTTCCATTAAAGGGATTAAGATACGCCCATTCCCTACAGCAGGCTCCAAGATTCTTCCTTTAACACCTTTTAACCTTTCAAAATAATACTCTACATCACCAAATGACCTGCCAATAAATTTATCTATATCATATACTTCTGTAGAAAGCTGACCGTAAAAACTAACCATTTCTATGCTCATCTCCTTGAATATCTGTATCGTTTTCGCTTAACATGGAATCTTTTTCATATTTTTCTTCCGACAAAAGAAACTCTTTAGTGATGTAAACTTAAATAATACATCAGGCTATATATATCTGTTCCCTTGATTAACGTTGATATTTTTGAACTGATTCACGATGCTCCTGAACAATTCGCTCATCTACCTGTTCATATTGTTTTAATGAATCATACATCGCCTGGATTTGAGCAGGTGTAAAAATAACCTTTCGATACTTGACTAGTTTTAAAAGAAGTTCTTTCAACTCTGGGCGTTTCATAACATATGTTCTTTCTTGCGTAAACTCAATCTCTTTTAATTTACATCGTTCACTAAATACAACTAGATTGATAAACAGATTTTGTGGTAATGCAGGTAGGACATGCTGCAATGCTCGAATATGCGCTTCATTTTGCTTAATGGGATTGTAAAAAGAATATTCCTTTCCATTCGGAAACACTTGTGTCCAGTTTTTCTGTTCACCGTTCCCGTAAATCCATGCACTATAATTTTTCGACTCCGCTACATAAATGCCTGTCTCATGGATAAACACCAAATCAACCTCCGTGTAGCCGCCTCTCTTTTTCGGAATATACATATTAAATAATGTACGGTGTTCTCCAGGAATGGTATTCATCTTAAAAAATGATAAATATTCGCCTGTTAAACCCTTATCAAACAACACTTTTAATAATGAATTTCCTGTTGCCTCTTGATATACTCTATGTGAATCAATCGTTTTAACTATTTTCTTCATTAATCCTTTAAACATATCACATCTCCTCCTTATCTACTTTAGTTAAATCTCTACCTTACCTATTGTTAACATTTTTCAAAAAATGAAAAAAGTTTTTCTATTCTTATCAGTTAATTTTATTTCATTATTTTTCTGAATATTATAAAATAAGAATAGGAGGTGATTCATATGCCATATGAAGCTTACTTAAACCCTGCGCAAAACATCCATCCATATACGTACGAAAACATCTTAGAAAATGATGTAGCGTATTTACATGAGGAAAAGTATGATGGGACATTAGACCAATTCGATGACAATGATTTTTAAAGGAGATCAAAATGGACAGTTCAACATAAAGTGGCATGTGTATTTGAAAGCTTGACCTTTCTACACATGCCGCTTTTCGTCCTCATAAATGTTACCCTCTGTCGTAATCGATAATAGCATACATATGAACATCATAGTGCCTTCCTTTGGCAAATAAGCTTTTGCGGTGCGTACCTTCCAATATCATTCCGCTTTTTTCCATGACACGTGATGAAGCCATATTTTCAGCTATGCATCTTGCTTGAATACGGACAAGACCTAGCTCCGTAAAGCCAAAGTCAATAATCCTTTTAGCTGCTTCTGTTATAATTCCTTTATTCCAATAATCCTCTGACAACACATAGCCGATTTCTCCAATTTTACTATAATCATTCAGCCCTACATAGTCGATTGTGCCAATGAACTTCCCTTCATATTCAATGCCCCAAAGATACAAGCCGCGCGTTTCATATGCATCAAGTATCATATCAATAAACCCTTTTGCATCATCAAGCGTTTGATGTGTCTCCCACAACACATATTGTGTCACCTGTGGGTTGGATCCATATGCAAATAACGCCTCCGCATCCTCCATTGTCACAGCACGTAATCGGAGTCGTTCCGTCGTTAGTACTGGTAAAACCCAATCCATATCTTCTCCCCCTTTCAAGCACTATGTACAATTTTCATCATCAACTGCTGGCTTAGTTGGGCTTTTGCTCGCTCAAACATTTTTCAATTAATAAATTGGCAAAATACAGAATCATGAAAATATATGCTAAAACCAGTAAGATTATATTGCAGCGCTAAAAATAAACCACCCCCCTCTAAAAATGAATGATTGCTCATTCTTCAAATTTACTGATATACTAAATAAAACGTATGAAGGAGTGATTTGGTTGTTTAAAGTAGGAAAAAGCGGTGAGATTTCAAGAGAAAACAATGTATTGATGGCAAAATGTACTACAAATATACCGGGCAACCCGATGAGCGTTTACAGCTTTAATGTCGATGGCATTTTAATTGATACAGGTTCTAGCTCTTTATTCAATGAATTTAAGCCGTATTTTGACCAAGCTGATTTTGATGCGGTTTACATAACGCATTTCCATGAAGACCATATCGGGAATACGGCATACTTGCAAAAAGAGCGCGGCGTTCCTACGTTTATTCATCCAATGTCTACTCACTTAACAAACAAGCCACTCCGTTTACCAAAGTATCGTGAAATAGTGTGGGGACCATCAGAACCTTTTACATCGGAAGCATTTAGCCAAACGTTTACATCTCGTCATCATACATGGGATGTCATCGAAACACCAGGCCATACAAAAGATCATGTTGCATTTTACAACCGTGATTTAGGCGCTATTTTCACAGGCGATTTATTTATTGCGCCGAAAGTAAAGCTCGTATTAATCGACGAAAATATTTTATCTACGCTTGATTCATTAAAGAAAATTGAAAGCTTTGATTTTGATGATATGTACTGTTGCCATGCAGGTCACGTAAAAGATGCGAAGAAATCGATACGATTAAAAATTGAGTATTTAGAAGAACTCGAAGGGAAAGCACTTGATCTTGCAAAACAAGGAAAAGACGTTCATGAAATTACCGCTGAACTATTCCCTATCCCGTATCCGATTATTCATGTATCGAATACCGAATGGTCACCAGTGCATATGATTCGCGCATTTTTAAATCGTGGGTAATCGTAAATCCTTTAACACGTAAAACGTAAGAGAGTGATCTATACTCCCTTACGTTTTTTAGGCTATAGTTCCTTTTGTATACCTTCATTATTTGATTTTACAACTTAAATGAAGTAGTAAAATCACCTTACTATAGCTGTGGTTTTATAAAAAAGATTGATTAAATCCTGTGTGAACTGCAGGATCTTTCTTATTCCACAATCGGGCCAGATTGCTAAACAAGCAGGAGTTTTATTAAGAATGTCGAAGTGGTTCTTTAACAGAGATTTTAATTGCCTGCAAAGAAAGTTAAATGATGAGGTGTGAAGAAAATGAAAATCATTTCTGTAAAAGAAAATCCTGAATTTAAGGATAGAGCCATTAAATTTATTCAAAGTAAATGGGCAAGCGAACAAAGTATGATGGTATATGAAGACTGTATTACACATTGTATTAACCCCTCTAATCCATTGCCACAATGGTATTTATTGATGGATGGTGATAAAATAATTGGTTGTGCAGGTATTGTTACAAACGATTTTATTAGCCGTATGGATTTATATCCTTGGTTGTGTGCTGTATACATCGAAGAAGAATACAGGGGAAATGCTTATAGTTCGATATTATTAGAAAATGCGAAGATTGATGCAAAAGAAGGAGGTTTTAACCATTTATACCTCTCTACAGATCATATCGGGTTATATGAAAAATTTGGATTTGAATTCATCGGTACTGGATATCATCCGTGGGGAGATAATTCTCGTATCTATAAAACAACTTTGTAATATTCCATTAAAGGGCGCTTTAGTTTAATAAGAAACAGTAGAAGAATGATAAGAAAAAAAGAACTCGATTCCACTAAATGAGAATCGAGCCTATATAATTAACTCCACCAGCACCAATGTGTTGCCACATACACTCGACACATTGTGAGGTTGTCGCATGGTTGGAGTTAGTGTAAGTAAATAAAAAATAGCTATGTTGAAAATCCTTAATGTGAATCTCAGCTTCTTTGCTTTTTTAATTTAAACTTTTAACTGGCTAGTTTTATTTATTCAATTCCTTATATAAAACATATTTTAAAGCAGAAATTTCATCTTCAGACAGTTTACCTTCAATTTCGGATAATACTTCATCCTGATTAATTGAACCGTTTTGCACTTGTTCCTGAATATCAAGTAAACGATTAACGCCCACTTTTTTTATTAACACACGTGTCGCTTCTTCTTTAGTTTGGAAGGGAAGAGTATCCGGATTTATAGTTGCTGCCTCGCTTACAATTTCTTGAACCTTTGAATCGTTCTCAATATAGGATTTTACTTCTTCTAGATTTTCGTCATCTAAAGTAGATTCCACTTTTTCGATTATTTTTTCGGAAGCGATATTTGTCCCAAAATGCCACACAGCATAGCCAGCTGCTCCGAGTAAAACAAGAATTATTGCGGTAAATGTTAAAAACTTTTTCATCAACTCACTCCTAACACTTTGAATATAGCACAACTTCTTAAAAACCACGAAGAAAAGATATTTTCTATAATTGGTTTAATTATAATTATTTGTGAACCAAGAGCAGATAAGTGTTCACCCTAATATATAGCATAAAAATTATCTATTGTAGGTACGTCTATATTTCCATTTGGGTACTTGTTCCACAATCGGGCGCGATTGTGGAGCAACACCCTTACGAAATGATCAAACTTTATTTCAAAGCAACAATAGCACTGCTAAAAAACTAGATAGAATCATACACCATGAACTCTAGTATTTCTGCTAAATAATCGTGTGTTTCATTAAACATGATACATTCTATATGAGGAGATGTATATTGATCCTCTAATTCAAATAAGTAAATCGTTTGTAAAATACAAAAAGCACGCGACTCTTTCTGAACGAGGTTGCAAAGAGATCTAGGATATTCGGTTAATAAGCGACATAAAAGGCTATAGTGACATAATTTCACCTGTTTTAATTTATAAAGCTCAAATAGTTCATCCGCCATTATGGTGATTTGCTCTTCTAACGACTTTGTTGAATCAATAACTAATCTTTTAATATGACTTGACTCTTCCTCGCTGTAGTTTAATAGCTGCTTCCAAATACCTTGATCGTTCATTATCCTTTTATTCACCTTCATTAAATGCTGTTTCATTTGTTGGAATATCCCTTGATTTCTTACAAGTACACTTACCCTCCGCCAATCAAGTGGCATTTTCAATAATCGAATATATGCATAGAAATCTTGCTCCGTTAATACAGGTTTTGCACTTAATCTGACAAAATTATTTTCCCAATCGTAGAAATCTCGCCTCATTCTAGCCCTGCTTCTTCTACTAATAACTGAAATAGTTCTTTAGCGGGCAATGGGCGAATTTGTTGATAGCCTATCCCTGCCCAAAGTGACATCACTTGTGCATTCTTTTCCGCAATAGCTTTTTTTCGGATTGGTTGAGTAACATAATGCAGCGCTGGATATGCCTTAGGTGCTACCGGAGAATAATTTTTTACAAAGGCATTTTCAAGTCCTCTTGCTAAGCGACCTGTAAATGCACGCGTTAGCTTAGTGCTAGCAAATTCTCCACTTTGTAAAGCTTGCCGATATACCTCATTTGCCCCACTTTCATCACAGCATATAAACGCTGTCCCAAGTTGAACGGCATCGGCTCCTTCCGCTAATAATTGTTTAATTTGTTCACCGTTCATAATACCCCCTGCCACAATAATCGGTATATGTACTACTTCTTTTACTTTACGAAGAAGCGCTACTAATGGAAGTGGATTCTCTATGTCGATATTTTCAAATGATGCTTGATGTCCGCCCGCTTCATATCCTTGCAAACAAATGGCATTAGCACCTTGACTAACAGCTAGTTTTGCTTCCTGAACAGTTGTTACTGTTACAATTACGTATGTGCCAATCACCTGCAATTGCTCGATGAGTACTTTGTCTGGACAACCAAACGTAAAACTCGCAACAGGTACTTTATATTTTTTGACTAAAGCAAGCTTCCCTTCCCACTCATCATCTGAGTACATCGGCTTCCCTAGCTCTCTACCAACATCTTGCTGCAAAACAGTCATAAAAGCATGGAGTTCCTTTTCATTCACCGCATCTGTTTGTGGCACGAATAAATTCACACCAAATAAGTCATTTCCTTGTTGCATCTCTAGTATTTCATGTTCAAGTGCCTCTACAGTTTTATATCCTGCAGCTAAAAAACCTAAACCACCCGATGATGAAATGGCTTTCGCTAATGAAACCGGCGATATGCCACCTGCCATCGGTGCTTGAATAATTGGATAACGTAATTTATTTAACAATTTCCTTCCCCTCCATTACATACAGTTCATATGGACGCCCCGAATAAGCAATCAACGTAGCGAGTACTATGCAAATCGTAGCAAACATAAGAGCTGATTCATAACTGTCCGTCGATGTCATTAGTATTCCCGCAATCGTTGGTCCTAGCATTTGTCCGCCGGCATACATCGCCGTTAAACCGCCTAAAATACGTGTCCCACTGCCACGAGCTACTGTATTTACAATGGTTGTAATCCCCATAAAGGTCATTCCAAAAAGAAAAGCACTCACCGAAAGTCCAATCGCTGTAGGTAGTAATACAGGGAAAATAATCCCAATGCTCTGTATGCCCAATGCCATAACTAATCCATTTACATACCCGGTTCTTTCAGCCATTCTAGACCAAATATAGCAAGAAGGAATGGCTGCTAATCCTACAATTAGCCATACAAATGCGGGATTCCATTGTATCTTTGGGAGCTGTGCTGCAATCGACACAATAAACGTGCCTGTTACAATATAGCCTACCCCTTCCAATCCATAGGCAACTAAAAGCCAAGGTAGCCATCGTTTTTGAATCCATTCATTCCTTTGATGTACAGCATTACTTGATTCCATCTCCTGTTGCTCTTTTAAGAAAGAACTACTAAATAACGCAAGTACTATACAAGCAACGCCCAACAGTAGCCAAGTTGCTTGCCATGATAATACGGCCACTATATAGGAAATGCTGATGCTTGAAAAAGCAATACCGAAGCCAACACCACTGTAAAATAACCCGCTCCACTGTGGCTTTTTCAACCTACCTAAATAAGTCAACACAATACTCGAAGCTAATATGAAAACAACGGCACTCGACACACCGGAAAGAAATCGAATGAGTAGCAACAACAAATATTCATTCGTTACGCCCATGACGATGGTTGTCAGGACATTCAAAAATAGTGCACCATTTAGCACAATAAACCGCTTCTCTTGAAAAGCAAAAAACGTAAGTCCGATTGCACCGACAAAATAGCCAGCATAATTACTTGTTGCTAAATAACCAGCTAGTGCATCGGTTAATGCCCAATCTGCTTGCATAAAAGGTAAAAGCGGCGTGTAGGCAAAGCGCCCAATGCCCATGGCGATAAATAATGCTAAAACCCCTCCTACAACTCTTTTCATCTAGTCATCACCCTTTGCTAATTTAAAATCTATTTTTATATTAGCAACATTTTGATATATAATATAATTCAAATAAATGATGTTTGATATCAAAAATATTAATAGCAAAGGAGCAATTATGGACATTGAGGCACTAAAAGCATTTGAGATTGTGGCCAAGTATGGCAGTATTTCTCAAGCCGCGGATGAACTGAATTATTCACAATCCAATGTAACGGCAAAAATTCACAAGCTGGAGCAACAGCTAAACACGACATTGCTTTATCGGCATAATCGCGGGTGTGTGGTCACACCAAAGGGGCAAGAGCTACTGCAATACGCAACACAAATTTTCCACTCGATTCATACGGCTGAGTTGGCGATGCAGGATGAGCATAATCCAACCGGTGATTTAAAACTAGGCGCAATGGAAACAACCGCTGCCGTCCGCTTGCCTAACCTATTAGCCCATTACCATCAGCAGTTTCCTAACGTGAACCTTACGTTAAAAACAGGACCGACAGCCCAATTAATCGAAGCGGTTGTCGATTTCAAATTAGACGCCGCCTTTGTATCTGGTCCGGTTTCACATTCTTCCTTACAAGCTAAAACCATTTTTCAGGAGGAAATGGTCGTTGTTTATCCTAAGGGAAATGAAGACATTCCACTAGAAGCGGCGACCATTTTAGTCTTTAAAGCAGGCTGCTCCTATCGTTTTCATTTAGAGAGCTACTTACGTCATCAAGGAATTAAATCTTATAGCTTAATGGAATTTGGATCACTTGAGGCCATTACCGGTTGTGTAGCAGCCGGATTAGGTATAACGATGCTACCTCGTACTGTGTATGATCAGTACGTTCGCTATTACCCACTGCAAGCCATTACAGTACCGAAAAAGTTTTCACTCATCGAAACACAGCTCATTTACCGAAAAGAAAATAACTCCATTCCACTACGACGTTTTGAGTCTTTACTTTTACAGCAAGAAGAGCATTAATTTGTAACAGTGATTCATTTTATATCGTTTTAAAAACAGAAGATTTATCGCAAAATAAGACTATTAACAAACAAAGGACTGATTACTTTGAACTTAATTCCATTAGGTGTTGGTGGTGCATTTACTTCGCGTTTTTATCATAATAATTATATCGCTGAAATTGGGTCAAAAAAGCTGCTCATCGATGCTGGCACAACACTTCGCACAAGTATTAAGAAAGCGGGTTACTCCTATTTAGATATCGATGCTGTGTGGATTTCACATTTACATTCCGATCATGTAGGCGGGTTAGAGGAGCTGATTTTTCAACGTTATTGGCATTTAAAAAATGATATTCATCATCCGATGAAAACACATATCTTTGTCCACCAAACGATTTATCCGTTATTACGACAATTATTATCTTTCCCTCTTGAAAACGGCGGCGCTACAGTAGACGATTTTTGTGATTTTACAGTTATGAATGATGAAGCATCTATCAACTTTGAAGGGCTGCAATTGCACATTTTTGATACAAGTGATACACATATCCAAGGAATGGCGAGCTCAGGTCTGTTCATTCGTGGTCCGCTAGGTAATGTGCTATTTTCAAGCGATGTGAAGGATTTACAAGGCGCCAATTTAATACGATTTGTGAATACCGATACGGTCGCTATTTTTCAAGATACTAGCTTTACAAGTAATGGTGCTCATGCCCTATTTTCAGACATCCTCGCCTATTATCCGAAAGAAGTGCATTCAAAAATTTACGCCATGCATTATAACGATCCTATTGAAGATTATGTAGCGGAAATGGAACGAGCAGGCATTCAATATGTAAAAGAACGCGTAGCGATGACGTTTTCATTAAACTAAGTAAGCTTTTAATAACTAACGGGTTTAGTTCAGCAGTACAAAACTTAAATAAACATCATAAATAGCAATGAAATTAGCATCAAAGTCGAACTATATTTAACATTATAAAAAGCACAATAAAAGGCATCGGTCAATAACCGCTGCCTTTTTGAACATTTAATTTGCATTGAGTTTCTACTCTGTCCTTTCTGGTAGATGAAAAATTTATTAAGTCAAATAGGCATTCCGTCAGATTTATGCTGATTTACAATGTTAAGCAAAGAAAAGTACCCTAACGATGGTTTGGGAACTTACTAAAATAAAAACAGTCTATAGTAAAAGGAATTATTTAACTTCTTGAAAATTTCCTTGATTATTAGTTTCATTCAAACGTTAATCTTAAATAAAACTATAATGGAGGTATAATTATGTGGGTAATATTAGGTCTTATTGCAATAGTAGCAACTTTTATCAATCTTTATATGTATATAGCTGGTAAGGATTATAAGCTTGCTATGGCGATGGCATTATCATTTACAGCATTAACAATTTGTGCAGATTACAGTTATCTAAATCGGTGGGTAAAAGTGGAAGATTGGGCAGCTTTATCAGATGTAGTACCTGGTATGGCTAGGGCGTTTTGGTTTTTGACAATTGTTTCCATTTTACTAAATATAGCACCTGTACTTTTAGAACTAAAAAATAAAAAATAATTACTTATTGAGGTTCATACGGCATTACAACATTAAGAGCAAAAAGTCCCCAAATCTCGATTTAGGAATTTTTTTCATTCTGGAGGGTATTTATATGTTTTTAAGTGTGTGTGATTTATCAATTTAACCTCAGGTCCAGAAGAAATTTCATAGGTCATTCGGTCTTTCCCTATTGAAATCCATTGCCCTCCATCGGTAGGCTCTATTTCGAATGTAATTTGCAATATGAGACCACGAAAGCCATTAACTCTTCTTGTTTCTAACACTTCAATTTTCCAAGGGACGACAATAGGTGAAAAATCCTTTACAATCTTTGGATAATAATAGTTACGCAAATCATTTTCAATATAAGGAGTCAGCATATTCATAAGCATATCCTGTAATCTAAGCTCTTCAGAGTCTTGTGTTGGTTTATTTGATGAAGCTGTTGCTGATTGAAAAAAGGTAATAAGAGTTAGGAATAGTATAAAAACTAAAAACATTTTTTTCATTCTTTCAATACACCTCTTTAAGACTAACTATTTATTTGTATTATCACCTTTTACGAATAAAGATATGTGCTTATTTCATTAACGAGGCAATTTAGTGCAACTTATATTTAAGCTATACAAACGCATACAAAACAACGTTCCCAAATGAAAGTTTTGTAACACACTAAAAAGCGGAGAATGTTGTTAAATCAACGTTTCATGACTTTTCCTATGAACATTATTTATACAGCTTTTTATGCAGGAGGGACAAATACTTGATACACTAATATTTACACGTTTATGACTTACCGTTTAGTGTGCATTAAATCGTGTATATTTCTTATTGTTGTGAATCTGGATTTACTCAAATAGTAAAAATACCGCTCGTGTTAATATTACTTTTTTACACTTTGTACTCAACAACCGAACTCGTTATTAAATAACAGCGCTTTTTTATTTGAACAGCTAACATACATCTAAAGCCCAAAAAGCAGGGATTATCCTGCTACTTTTTGGGTTTCATTTCGCTTTTTTCATTGCACTGCCTACTTTCTGAAATGAATATAGGAATCCAAAGGCTCCAATTTATTCTATGAGTATTTTGCAATTATAAGGTAAAGATTAAAAAGGTAGAAGGGTTTGTATGGATTTTGTTTTTAACGATAAAATTGAATAACCTAAACGACATTACGCTTGCTACTTCTAATCAAAAAGGTTTTTTGACTATCGATACAAACACCCCGTTTGATTATGCTGGCGAAGCAAATAATTATACACCTGGAGGCAATAACCCATAACAGCTATGTTTTTTATGCCCCGCCGTAGAAAACGCGTGCCGCAGCGAAAAGGAATCGTTATTCTGATGGTTATATATGTTTACACATTTGTTCGTTATACGGATTAAAATAAAAGGGGGATTATGTGAATTTTATTTAGCAATCATTTATTTTAATTTTAGCTGGCGTTTTGCTCTTACTAATCGCAGGTAGAAAATCTATTGCACAAATGACATTAGCTCAAACAATTGTCATGATTTCAATTGGCACAATTATTGTGCAACCAATTGTAGAAAAGAGCATGGTTAAAGCAATTATAGCAGCAGCCATTTTTGTGATTTCTGTTATCATTTTAGAGTATCTCCAATTAAAATCTAATGCATTTGAAAAATTCATTACAGGGAAATCAAAAGTAGTCATAAGCAATGGGACATTAAATATTCAAAACTTAAAAAAATTACGTTTAACCGTTGATCAATTGGAAATGAGATTGCGTAACCACGGTATTGCAAACATCCAGGATATTCAAACAGCTACTATTGAACCGAATGGACAACTTGGTTTTGAATTAAAAGAAGATGCTAAACCTTTAACTGTAGGAGAATTTAAAAAGTTAATGAATATTTACTTTGAAGAAATTAACGAACGACAAGAAAATCCGAAATATCTGCAATAGCTACTTAGCTAAACGATTACTTCTCCACCAAAGCTTTATCATAATAGGCACCTTTACGAAAGCTATACGTAAAAGTGCCTATTTTGGTGATATTCTCTTCTTATAACCCCTAGTGGCTCTAACATAAAGAGTATTTCTTGTACTGTTCCATCTTTAATAGGCAGATTTCATTATGGCTTCCTCAATAGATCACTTGCCCTAAGGTAAGAGGTTCAACAAGAGCCTTCCTTTTCACTGTACCTTTATATGTATCGTTGCTTACCACCAATACAATGGATAATGACGTTTTTGCCGAATGTTGTTAATGAGGACAGCGTAAATGACAATAACGACTGCGCCAATAATGACTGGGGCGACTAAATATCCCCAACTATAGCCGCCTAGCATAATAATAATCGGATTTCCCCCTGCTGGCGGATGTACGGTTCTTGTTAGCATCATCGCAAAAATCGTGAATCCAACAGCTACGCTAATAGCTAGTGGGTGCGAACCAAATAACATGTAAAAGGAAATGCCAATAATGCCCGATAATAAATGACCACCTATTACGTTTCGTGGCTGAGAAAAGGGCGCATTCCAAGCACCGAATACGAGCACACAGCTTGCGCCGAGTGATGCCATCAGCCAAGAGGTATGTGTTAGTTGTGTCAGGAACAATAATGTCCCGATGCCAATGCATCCGCCAACTGCCCCTGTTAAAGCATCCGCTATATTGGTTTGGTGATTGACTTGCTGGTGTTGCCCAAGCATTTTTCGAAAATATTCATACCACCAGCTCATTTTTATTTGCTCTTGTTGCTCTATTTTTTCCAAAACTTGTCCCCCTAAAGATATATTCTATATACTTGTTTACTAGTATAACAAATAGGCACAAAATATCACCTTTTAATTGACGCACTATTCCTTACTAATAGAAAAAACACATCTCGTTCCTTTACAGATCGAGATGTGTATGATTAAGATGTAGATTTAATTTCCTTAAATGATGTTCGAATAAGATAAACAACAGGTCGGTCTTTTAATTCCTTTATAATTGCTACTGGATTATTCGCTAACTCTGCCCAACTCGTTTTAAAGAAATTCGATTCTCCTGAATAAATGATTTGACCGATTGCCATATTGCCTTTTAATGCGATTGGTTCATTAGAAATAAGTGAACCGTAGCCAAATGAGCCGATGTCTGGTAACGTCATGAGCCCTTCACTTGAGGAAACGGCTCCACCATTTACAATGGCGACACGTACAATCGTCTCCTTAGATTGTGGGACTTCTTTCAATGTAACAATAATTTGACCGCTTTTATTTACTTCTGTACCTACACCGCCAATTTGTTCTTCTGTTAACTCGCCGTATTCGTACTTTTCCATCCATACTTCTAACGCACCTGCCGATTCAATCGAAAAATCATACGTAAATAGGATGTTACCTGCTGCTGCATTGAGTAATGTTTTTTCACGATCGGATAGTGCTGCATCCGAAATGGTATTATTACTTTTGGCTTCACCGTCACCGCACGCAACTAATAAAAAGACAAACACTATATACAGTGATAGCTTTTTCAACTTCTACTCTCCTTTCATTTCAACCAGTCATATTGACAAGGGCATATATTTGCTTTAAAGGAGCTATGTAATATCTATGAAACTTATACTTTCTTGTCCGTCAAAAAAGCTCCGTCATATTTCTTTAATCGATCACTTGCTTTGTTTGTGCAAGCTTTAAAATAAGCCAAGAAACGAGCAGAATAATCATAAATGATATTAGTAATGAAAGCGGTGATGCGACATACGCAAACACTACTTCATTTTGTAGAATGAATACATTCGTGTCAGAAAAGTTAGGTGCATAAAAAAGGGTTTGTATATACCCCCAACTCACTGTTATGACACAATAGATGATATGTACAATCAGTGAAATGCAAGCCGCCTTGAGAACTAGCTTCAAGTTCCCCCCCTCCTTTTGACATCATTAACTTTTTATACGGTGTATCACTGCTAAAAGTTTCAATTAAAATCGGATGATTCTAAAACTTAGCATTTTTCTCTAATTTAAAAACCCTTGTAGCAATTTATTAAAGAACGAACAGAAAAATGAGCAGACCTTCAACTGCACATAAAAAAACAGGAGAAATATTAGTTCCCCCTGCTCATTTTTTGACCATATAGCAATTTAGTTGGCTCACTCCACACCGTTTGACTAGCTATTATTCTCCGCCTTCTGTTTCATCGTCAGATTTCATTTTAGCCGCTGCTACAAATGCTGTAATTACGGCAAGAATCCAAATAATAAACGGCGCTTGGAATATTAGAAAATCTGTCATTAAATCACCTCTTACACATGTGTTTCATCTTTACCTGAAACATAATCTTTTGTGAAAAATAATTTGAACACTAAGTACAAGGACGGTAATAATAGCATCAATCCCGCAATGAATGCGACCACAAGTGCTACAGCCATCGTCTCGTTTGTGAAACTGTCGTAAATCGTTAAATACGGATACAATAAATACGGATAATGCGAAATGCCATATGCAAAGAAGGCTGCTGCAAATTGCACAATCAGTAAAATGACTGCGACACCGTAATGCTGCCTTTTCCCAATGAGCCATATCGTCGCAACGAATAACAAACCAGAAATTAAAAATAGCCACCACAAATCAAAAATGTTCTCATAATGCCAATTTCCGAGCGATTTCAGCTCAATAATAATGCCTAGTGCACTTAAAATTAATGGCGCTGCCCAAATGAGGACATACTTTCGCATTAACTCACTTGCTTCCCTATCCTCCGCTCTACTTGCATACCAAGTCAAAAAGACAGCAGAAATATAAAGGACCGCTACAACAGCTAGTACAACAATCGACCAAGAAAGCGGGCTCATGAATAAGGCGGCATAATCCAGTACGGGCTTACCGTCCACCATATTGACAAAGCCTCCTTCAGAGATTGTCAATACGACAGAAAATGCAGCAGGGATAAATAGCCCCGTTATCCCATAAGCAAGCGCATACCCTTTATGTCCCCGTACACCGCTATATGCCTCAAATGCATAGTAGCTACCCCGTACTGCTAATAAAACAAGCGCAATCGATGCAGGAATTAATAAAATGGTTCCGTAATAGTAAGCGGTTTGTGGGAAAAAGCCGATGACACCGACAAAGAAAAATACTAAAAATACGTTCGTAATTTCCCACACTGGTGATAAATAGCGTTTAATAATTTTCGATAAAATATGATTATTTCCACGCACTAAGCTATACGCATTAAAAAATCCCGCACCAAAATCAATCGAAGCAACAATCACATAGCCAAATAAGAAGATCCATAACACTGATATCCCCAGTATTTCTAATGCCATGTGTCTTCACCGCCCTGTCTTGATGTTAATTCTTTCACAATTGGGTTATTTTTAAACATACGATGTAGGACAACAGCACATCCAATGCCTAATATTACATACACAACAGCAAACAAAATAAACAAATACTCAAGACCTGTTGCAGATGTTGCGGCTTCATCTGTTCGCAAAATACCGTATAATATCCATGGTTGACGTCCCATTTCTCCCAACCACCAACCTGCTTCAATAGCAATCATGGCAAGCGGTCCACTCGCAACAATCAACGCCAAAATCCATTTTGAATCGACCCACTGCCATTTTCGCCATTTTCCTAATATATAGACAAGGGCTAGGAAAATAAGGGCTACCCCAATAAAGACCATAATGTTAAAGAAGTAATGGTTAATAAGCGGGGGGCGTTCATCTTCTGGGAATTCATTGAGCCCGATGACTTCTGCATCAAGGCTTCCAAACGCAAGATAGCTTAACAACTTCGGAATACGAATCGCGTATTTAATTTCGTCATCATCCATCACCCCTAGTAAAATTAACTCTGCGCCTGCCTCTGTTTCAAAATGCCACTCTGCTGCAGCTAATTTTTCAGGTTGATATTCGGCTAAATACTTTGCAGAGAAATCACCGAGAATAGCGGATGCAATGGAAAAAACTAACCCTAGTTTCATCGTTAGTAGTAACGCTTTTCGATGGTATACATGATTTTCGCCACGTAGCAATCTGTATGCTGCAATCGCCGCCAGTACAAAGGCCACCGTCATATAACTCGTCACTAATACATGTGTCACTTTAGTTGGCATCGCTGGCGTGAACATCGCTAATACCGGGTGAATATTAATGAGCTCGCCATTTTGAATTTCAAAGCCTTGCGGTGAATTCATAAAGGAATTGACGATGGTAATAAAAATGGCCGACATAGAGGCCCCAACCATGACCGGAATGAGTAGCAACATATGATGTTTCGGGTTTTTGAAACGGTCCCACGTGTATAAATAAATGCCTAAAAAAATCGCTTCAAAGAAGAAGGCGAATGTCTCCATAAATAAAGGAAGTGCAATGACTTGTCCCGCTAGCTCCATAAACTGCGGCCATAATAGCGATAGCTGCAAGCCAATAATCGTTCCGGTTACAACACCGACTGCTACGGTAATCGTAAAGCCGCGCGCCCAGCGTCTTGCCATCATCGTATAGTGAATATCATTTCGCTTATAGCCTACATACTGCGCGATTAATATAAGAAGCGGTACTCCTACCCCAAGTGTTGCAAAGACGATATGAAATGTTAGCGTTAATTCAGTTAACGCCCTACTCCAATACACGGATGTTTCCAACTTTCTTCACTCCTTATGTACAGCAAAAATTTAGTCGTTGCTTTCGGAACATACCATAACGCAAGTAGTAACGGTATTCACTTGAACAGCAAATGACTAGTTGGTAGCAATGTGACACTTTTTACATATCTGGTTTAACTACTATTGTGATTACTTACAACAACTAGTGTGCCGTAAACGGTCTTATTATGCGTGTAACAGCATTATTTATACTTCTTGCTTATATGAAGCAGAGTAGCTTGTTCTTTTTGACTGATACGATTCCACTGAATTATGTTTTAATCTCACCAGTATTCAGCATTGTAAAATATCTTCCACTATTTTTAATGCTAGCGCTTTTATAAATTCCACTTTCATTTCTATAGTTTAAAAAATCTTACGCAACAAAAATCACTCGAAAAATCACTTTTATTCTTTATTTCCCCGGAAATAAAACAAAAAAATGTTTCTTTTATTATAAAAAAGACAGCCTATTCAGCTGTCTTTCGAGTTAAAATATTCCATTCATTGTATATGATAAATTTCAGAGTCATCCGGAAACGCAATATACGTAGGTTGCGTAAAATGATTATGACCATCATCGTTAAGCTGTTTAAAAACATCCAGTATAGCCTCTTTAAAATCAGGACGACTAACATCATCTTCATATCCATTCGCAATGACTGAAAGAGGCGTAAAATCATCACCTTCTAACTCTGTCCCTTCACTATTTAAAAAATGCAAGTCAATATCAAAGGCATTCACCGTTGGATCCATATGCACAACATATTTGTATGCGGATGCATTCGGTTGTTTTGGTTTGTCTTCCATCTGTTGAAAAAATCGCTCAAGCTGTTCTACAATATGTTTCATGAAACCACTCCCTTTTTTCAGTAGTTTCTTATCATTTCCCAAAATGACAGATTTTAAACTTCTGTATTGGAGTTAGTAGTGATGAGTAATAAATCGATTCCTTTTATCGTTTTCTTCTGGATGTTCTTTCACAATGAAAAAATCATCTGAATCACAAAAAAAGAGCATTAACCCTTGTTGGATTAACGCCCCCAATCATTACAGATTATTTGTGATACGATTGTTTAACATCTTACATATTTACGTTTAAAGCCAAGTCTCCCTTTTTCTACTTCCTTTTGAATACTTTCGTAAGCGTTTAGGAAACTGCTCTTTTTCTTGTCCCGTTTAACTTCGACTGGACCTACTACCTTTGCCGTTTCGACCGCTTTTTCATGAAGTGGCAAATATGAAATCCCTACGGTGTATAGAAAATTATTCATAGCAGATTTCGTTCGTTCTGGTGAATCATGGATCGTATTTCTCACCATTTCAATCATATTGGCAATCTTGCTTTCGGAAAATTCATCGTCTAAGCGATTCCCTAAAAGCCAACAGTAGCAACTCCAGCCCGCTGACATTCGCAGCTCTTCTCCGCTTGCAATCCATTGATCAGCAACATCTTGTGCAATGTCTGCTTCCGCTAAAGTTACTGCTACTACATAGTCAGACAGCATAAAAAAATACGCCGCATCAATCCAACGATTAAAATCGGACTCAGTCATTGCTTTTGGATCTGCAATAATGCCTGCAAAGTACATTGCATCGTAGTTCCCCGTAGCATACAGTTCTTCTGCTAAAGGTTGATTTATTTTTATTTTCTTTGCGATTGGCTTCATCGCACCTGTTGCCACGCCAAACAGTGGTTCCTGCGCACCATTAGATATGTATATTTTTTTCGTTCGTTCCTTACCAAGAGCTTCAAGCTCCTGCATAACAGTTTGAAGATCCATCTTTTAGCACACCCTTCTTATTTAAACCCTTTAAATCCAGTATTACAATTATCTTATAACAAACCTTATCATATAGACAGTTCTTAGGAATTTGATTTGAATTAATAGCTGTATTTTATTTTTCCCAAACAACATTAAAGAAAAATCAAATTTTTTTAAATGATGTGTATAAAAATTAATCATTGTCCTATACTATTAGAGATTTCACTTCAAATCCAATGACTTAGGAGGGTTAACCCGATGAGCGCGAATGAGCGATAACTCAAAAGGACAATCTATACCGAATACAGCCAAAGCACGGTTGTCTTAGGATTATCTTAAGATTCAATACGGAAGCGAGGCAGTGTGTCATGGACAAAATAATGTAAGTGTAATCAGGCCCGGAAATAATATTTCCGGGTTTCTTATTTTGACACCTTGTTGCTGTATCCTCTTTTTCCATAGACAAGCCTATTAACCGAGGCAAATTACTTAACTCGCGTATAACTGTGCCAAACTCGCGTAAATTCACCTCGAACTCGCGTATAACTACACCCAACCCGCGTAAATCTACCTCAAACTCGCGTATAAAACTTGTTATACATAAACAAAAACCCCGCATACGACAATATGTGGGGACTGCATTAATCAAAGTGTATTTATAGTAGTTCTTTTGCTTTAGCTAATTGGATTTTTACTTGCTCGAAGCCTGTGCCGCCAAGTGAGTTACGACGACGTACTGCTGCTTCAGGTGCTAATACTTCGTAAATATCTTGCTCGATTAGTTCAGATTCTTTTTTCATTTCCTCTAGCGGTAAGTCCAATAAATAAATCCCTTTTTGGATACAAGTAAATACTAATTTACCTGTTACTTCGTGTGCTTCACGGAATGGCATGCCTTTTGTTGCCAGATAATCCGCAAGTTCTGTCGCATTTGAGAAATCTGAATGTACAGCTCCATGTAATCGTTCAGTATTGACCGTCATTGTACGAACCATACCTTCAAAAATCTTTAAGCTGCCTAGTACTGTTTCCATCGTATCAAACATGCCTTCTTTATCTTCCTGCATGTCTTTGTTGTACGTTAATGGTGTACCTTTTAGCACGGTTAATAAGCCCATTAAATTACCGAATGCACGACCCGCTTTCCCACGAATTAGCTCCGCCATATCAGGGTTTTTCTTTTGTGGCATAATCGACGAACCTGTTGAGAACGCATCATCTAACTCGATAAATTTAAACTCATCTGTTGACCAAATGATGATTTCTTCAGCAAAACGTGATAAATGCGTCATCAGTAGTGCTGAGTTTGATAAAAACTCCACGATAAAATCACGATCTGATACAGCATCCATTGAGTTTGCGTAAACGTCTGCAAAACCTAATAACTCAGCTGATTTTAGACGATCGATCGGGAAAGTTGTCCCCGCCATCGCACCTGCACCTAAAGGTAAAATATCGATGCGTTTCATGGACTCTGAGAAACGCTCTTTATCGCGTTGTAATTGCCAGAAATACACCATTAAATGATGGGCAAAAGAAATTGGTTGCGCACGTTGTAAGTGTGTATAGCCTGGTGCAATTGTTTCAATATGCTTTTCCGCTTGCACTAAAATTGTTTGTTGGAAAGCCTCGATTAAACCTATCACTTCTGGTACACGTTTCTTTAAGAACAAATGCATATCTGTTGCGACTTGGTCGTTACGAGAACGTCCTGTATGTAATTTACCACCAACAGGACCGATTAAATCAATCAGCATTTTTTCTAGGTTTAAGTGAATATCTTCATTTGCAACAGAGAATTCATGCTCCCCTGCTTCTGCTTTTACTTTTAACTGTGCTAAGCCATCTAAAATGTTGGCTACGTCTTCTTGTGGTAAGATTCCTTGTGCGCCAAGCATTGTTACGTGCGCTACTGAGCCTTCGATATCTTCCATTACTAATTGTTGGTCAAAGCCAATTGACGCACCAAATTCATCTACCCAAGCCTCTGCTGATTTTTGGAAACGCCCGCCCCATAATTTCGCCATTGCTAACACTCCTATTTAAAAGAAGGAGCGACTCGGGCACCGAATCGCTCACCTCATTACTTATTTGTTTTTTAATACTTCTGCTGCTACAACTGTTGGCATACCGAATAATTCGATGAAACCTACTGCTGAAGCGTGATTGAACTTATCATGTTTAGAGTAAGTTGCTAATTCTTCAGAGTATAAAGAGTTTGCAGATTTACGTCCTTCTACAATTGCATGACCTTTGTAAAGCTTCACGCGTACTGTACCATTTACATACTTTTGTGTTTCTTTTAAGAACGCTTCTAAAGCTGTACGGATTGGGTTGAACCATAAACCGTTATAAATGATTTCAGATAATTTGTGCTCAATGATTGGTTTGAAATGAGCAAGCTCTTTTACAAGTGTGATATCTTCTAATTCTTTATGTGCAGTTAAAAGTACTTTTGCACCTGGGATTTCGTACACTTCACGAGATTTAATACCAACTAAACGGTTTTCAACGTGGTCCATACGGCCAACACCGTGCGCACCCGCGATTTTATTTAACTCTTGGATTAAATCTGCTAATTTCATTTCTTGGCCGTTTAAAGAAACTGGCTTCCCTTCAACGAACTCGATTTCAACGTATTCTGCTTCGTTTGGTGCGTTTTCAACAGAAACTGTTAAGCCGTAAGCTTCTTCTGGTGGCGCTACCCATGGATCTTCCATTACGCCCGCTTCGTTTGCACGACCCCATAAGTTTTGGTCGATTGAGAATGGTGAGTCGATTGTTGCAGGAATTGGTACACCGTGTTTTGCAGCGTACTCGATTTCTTCATCACGGCTCCAGCCCCACTCACGTACAGGAGCTAACACTTCTAAATCTGGGTTTAATGCTTTAATCGAAACTTCGAAACGAACTTGGTCATTTCCTTTACCAGTACAGCCGTGCGCTACAGCATCAGCATTTACTTCGTTTGCGATTTCTACTAATTTTTTAGAGATTAATGGACGAGATAGAGCCGATACTAAAGGATATTTTTGCTCATACCAAGTGTGACCTTGTAATGAAATTAATGCATATTCTTCAGCGAACTCATCTTTTGCATCTACCATATATGATTCAACCGCACCTACTTGAAGTGCTTTGTTTTTGATGAACTCAAGGTCTTTCCCTTCACCTACGTCAAGACATACTGCGATTACGTCCCAACCTTGTTCTTTTAACCATGGAATTGCTACAGATGTATCTAGACCACCTGAATAAGCAAGTACTACTTTTTTGTTAGCCATTTCAATTGCCTCCGATATATGTTGTGTGTATGTTTATACATTCTAGTAAAAGTTTATACACGAATAGTAACATGTAATAAACATAAACGCAACTGTATTTATATAAAATTTTTAAGTTTTTCATGTTGTTAGATAACTCATAATAAACAGTTTTTTCAGAATACTCAATTCCGCATTTTTTCACTATCCTTTTCTCGCAATCATTCCACTTCTCTATTTATGTATCATACAAATTTTTTTCAAAAAAATGCTTTTGAGACATAACGAAAAAGCTCAGCGAAACTATAGAACTATCATATTAAATTAGATGTGGTAACTACTCAGGGCATGCCAAAAAGACCGCATGAAGCAGTGTTTTTACTGTAGGACATATGTTTTATCGAGCACTTGTTGCAGTGCTTCTAATAGTCGTTGTCCTCTCTTATGCGCCGTCGATAAAAAGGAGCGAATGGTGAAGAAAGCTTGTGCTCCTTCGTCGCTACGGAAAAGACCCGAAATCTTTTCCTTCACTCGGATCATCCGTAAATCACGCTCCGCTTGATTATTGTCAAACGGGACACGGGGATCATGCAAGAAGAACAAGATTTTCTCCCGATGCATGACGAGGCGATCAAGTAAATTCCGAGCGGGTGAGCGGCGCATGCTTTTGCGTTGTTTTTGCGGATGCTCGGTATAGTTGTCCTGTAGGCTATCGCTCGCCTCTTTGAGCAGTAGATCATAGGCAGCTGCCCATTGCTCCTTGTACGCTTCCGATAAAGGGATGCGGGCTTGTGCATATACATCCACTTCTTTTTTCATCTGAATCAACAGCTGATGAAATACGCCTGCCCACACCTGGTTCTCCTGTTCCTGTAGATACGTAAGTTCCCGTAAAATATGGGCATTACATAGGGCATGTTGGCAATTCGTATAGGTAAAATACGATTGCCACGCATCATGAACCGCGATGCCTGTATAAGTTGGGACAAAACCAATCGCATCTATTGCTTCTTTTCCACGTTTCGGATGGAGCGCATAGAAGGTTTCTTCTGCTGTTGAATAGACGTGCACCCATTGCCGTTTCGGCAGGACATCGATACCCGTTTCATCCATATGTACAACCGGCGATTGAAGCAGTTGCGCTTTGATTTCGTTGACGAAAGGCGCGATTGAGTCCATCGTGCGTTGAATAATATTGGCAAGCGTCCCCTGGCTAATCGTATGACCGAATACATCACGCATGACATCCATGGTACGTTGGTAGGGTAGTAATTGCCCGTGATGTAGATACACCAGTAGCGCTTGCACACGGCTTCCATATTGAACCGTATGTGCTACGTGTGTGGGGAAAAGGGCCTTATTTCGCATGCGGCAACACGGACATTTTTTATGCTCTGCTTGATGTTCGGTAATCGTGAGCGCAAGTGGTGGGACCTCCCATACTTGTCGTCGCTGTACGTGGTGAATGGGCGTTTCGGATAAATCATACCCACAATTTGCGCAATCCGTTACCGTATGACGAACCACTTCGTTTGGTGTGGGAGAAAGTGCGAGGTGATGACCTTTATGTCCTGGCTGTCCACCAGGAGACTTTCCACTCGCCTGGCGTTCACTTTTGGTTCTTCGTTGCTTTTTCAGTCCATCAGAGGAAGGGGGTTTATGACTATTATGACTGTTTTTCGCCAATTGTTTTTCAAGCTCTGCTACGCGTGCTGTTAATTGGTCAATGAGCGCAGCTTGTCGCTGGATGATATCGATGAGCTCCTGTTTAGATAAATGATTGAGTGACATAAAAAATCCTCCTTCCTATTTGGGATTGTAAGAATTGTACCCAAAAGATAGAGGATTTAAAACAAAGGCTGAGTAGTTACTAGATGTGTTGATTATACAAATACTAGTAGATCATAAACGTGCTTTTTAGTGAAATGATTAATAAAAAGGCGCTTGCTCGTTGATTGGAGCGGAGGCGACTCGACTCCAGCAGGAACAGCACGAGCTGAAAATCCATTTCTTTCGGCATTAGCCGAAAGAAATTAGTTGAAGCCGTGCCTGCGGAAAGCGAGTCAGCCGTAGCGGAAATCAACGTATTCCAATTTTCTCTTTAACAATTAAGAGGTAAATCAACACGCGTGATATTAAATTAAACAACAACTACCCCCTACTCAATCGGAATTTATCCTAAAAAAAGTTGCTACTTTCATCAAACAGTCAATTATTTTAATTTTTTAAATAATTTGTAAATTTAGTTGAATTTTTACTATACATTGCTATATACTAATCCATGGGTAAAGCATTCGGATGCGACTATCCACTAAAACGAACAATCTGGAGGGTATTAAATGAGCGTACAAGATGTATTAAAAGCGAAACAACAGGAGCTGCAACAAGTGAATGGAAGTAAGCAACACTTATTCACAATGCCGACAACGAATTTATTCGGACAAGGCACAATTCTGGAAGTTGGTAAGTATTTAGTACAATTCGAGTCTAAAAAAACACTTTTAGTTACGGATGAAGGCTTATACAACCTAGGTATCGCAGATCAAATCGCTAACATTATCCGTGAAGCAAATGTGGAGGTTGAAATCTTCCCGAAAGCTGAGCCGAACCCAACAGATAAAAATGTACATGACGGCATCGCTGCTTATAAAGCAGCAGGCTGTGACTCGATTGTTTCTTTAGGTGGTGGATCCTCACATGACGCCGCAAAAGGTATTGGCCTATTAGCCTCAAACGGCGGACGTATCCATGATTATGAAGGTGTAGACAAATCCGAAAGCCCATTAGTACCTTACATCGCTATTAATACGACGGCGGGTACAGCATCTGAAATGACACGCTTTACGATTATTACAGACACAGAGCGCTCTGTAAAAATGGCCATTGTCGATAAGCATGTAACAGCACTTGTATCGATCAATGATCCAACACTTATGATTGGTTTACCGCCTGCATTAACAGCTGCAACAGGTGTCGATGCACTGACACATGCGGTCGAATCTTACGTATCGACAAATGCATCGCCAATTACTGATGCATGTGCTGAAAAAGTATTTCAAATTATTCCGAAGTACTTACCGCGCGCTTATTCAAACGGTGAAGACTTCGAGGCACGTGAACAAATGGTATATGCACAGTTTTTAGCTGGCATGGCATTTAACAATGCTTCTCTTGGCTATGTACACGCGATTGCGCACCAATTAGGGGGCTTCTACAACTACCCGCACGGTGTATGTAACGCCATTTTACTACCGCACGTATGTCGCTTTAACTTAGTAGGTCGTGAAGAGCGCTTTGCTCGTATCGCGGAATTACTAGGGGAGAATATCGAAGGTTTAAGCGTACGCGAAGCAGCAGAGGTAGCAGTTTCTCGCATTGAACTCTTAACACAAGATTTAAATATCCCGACAGGCTTCAAGGAGCTAGGTGCTCGTGAGGAGGATATTCAAATATTAGCAGAAAATGCAATGAAGGACGTATGTGCGGCTACAAACCCGCGTAAGGCAACACTTGAAGACGTAATGGAAATCATTCATCAAGCATACTAACACGTCCAAAGGCGACTTGCGTAATGCAAGTCGCCTTTTACTTACTTCTTATTAAAGAAGCCCTTTCCTAACTTTTCAACGAGTCCCGGTGCAACTGCATACAGTTTTGCTGTTATGCCCATGACACGCGGTAAATTTACCTCTCGTACAGGTCGCTCAATTGTACGCACCACTTCACGCGCTACTTTTTCTGGCTTGAGTAAAAAAGCTTGAATCGCATCACGGTACGCATTTGTTGCATCTGCCTTTTGTAAAAATGGGGTATCAATGAGCCCTGGGTAAATGCCTGTCACCTTAATATGATGCTCTGCTAATTCCAATCGGACACCATTTAAAAAGCCTGTTAATGCATGCTTACTCGCTGCATACACACTCGCTTTACGCGTCGCAACCTTACCTGCTTGTGAGCTAACATAAATAAAATGCCCTGATCCACGCGCAATCATTTTCGGAGCAAGACGCTTCGTTAAATAAATCGGGGCACGTACATTAATATCTAACATCGTATCAATCTCTTCATCTGCTAAATCATAAGCATTTTCAAAAACCCCAAGCCCAGCATTTAAAATCGCTACATCAATAGGTGGTAATACCTCAACGACGCGATTGATATCTTCTGTTTTACGTAAATCTGCCTGAATAACATGTGCGCCCAGTCCAGCTAACGTGTTTAATGAAGAGTCATTGCGACCTGTGGCATATACAGTATACCCTTTCGCTATACACATTTCGGTTATTTTTAAGCCTATTCCACTCGTCGCACCCGTAACAAAAATTGTTTTTTTATTCATTTTCCTGCATACCTCCAACCAAAAACGTAATTAAATTATAACAAGAAAATCGATTGGATTCTCTATCATTACAAAAAGCCGTATACACGCCTGTTCAATAACGTGTATACGACTTTTCAATTTATACTATATTATTAGGGAGAGTATATATAATGGACAATTACGAACAGAATGCTTCTTCTTGCTTGCCTGTTAATTCAATTTCGAAGCCTAAATCTTCTAACATGCGATAATCGCTATTTGCCTCTTGTCCTTCTGTTGTTAAATAATCGCCAACGAAAATACTGTTTGCTGCATACATACCAAGTGGCTGAAGCGATCCAAGATTTACTTCACGACCACCTGAAATACGAATTTCCTTCGTTGGATTGATATAACGGAATAACGCTAATACTTTTAAGCAGTAGCGAGGGTTTAATTCCTTTGTCCCCTCTAGCTTTGTGCCATCAATCGCATTTAAGAAATTGACAGGAATAGAATCGGCATCTAATTGATGAAGTGCGCGTGCAATATCCACAACATCCTCTTTTGTCTCTTTCATACCAATAATCGCACCAGAGCAAGGAGAAATGCCATGCTTTTTCGCAACTTCCACTGTGTTCACACGGTCTTCATACGTATGAGACGTCGTAATATAAGAATGGTGGCGCTCCGATGTATTTAAGTTATGATTGTAACGATCCACACCCGCTTCTTTTAATTGCTGTGCTTGTTCTTCTTTTAATAATCCTAAACAAGCACACACCTTTAAGCCGTACTTTTCTTTAATTTCTGTTACGGCCTCACTTACGACATTTACGTCTTTACGTGTTGGGCCACGTCCACTTGCGACAATACAATATGTGCCGATTTTGTTTTCAAAAGCACGTTTTGCCCCTGCTAAAATCTCTTCCTTTGTAATAAACGGATATTTCTCAATCGGTGCTGTTGATTTTGAAGACTGTGAGCAATAACCGCAATCTTCTGGGCAATAGCCACTTTTTGCATTCATAATCATATTGAGCTTTACTTTTTTGCCATAATAATTTTTACGAATCGCAAACGCTCCGTCCATTAGCTTTAATAACTCATCATCATCACTATTTAAAATCGCTAACGCTTCTTCATTGCTAATTACCTTACCGGCAATAACTTCCTTTGCTAATTGTAACCAATTCATCATACATGCTCCTTTTTTATGTGTACTATTTTGATTGACCTGGCCGAACGAAATACGGTATATAGTCGTTCCGCTAACAGTGCAGAAGCAATTGCTAAGCAAAAGTCTGCAACAATACTATTTAAAAATCCAACTAGTAAAATATGTGACCAGCTTGTTTTCACATCGAGCCAAATATTTAACGCTACATATAAATACGGTACCGCGACGGCATAAATCAGAATTAACCCGACAATATTGGCACCGATAAAATGCATTTTCGTTGGCGTTTCTACTTTTTCAATAAGCCAACCGATGACAAACGCAGCAAGGGCAAAGCCGATTAAATAACCAAACGTCGGCTGCATCACATATGTAATTCCCCCGCCTTGTGTAAACACAGGTAACCCTACTAAACCAATGCCAATATAGACGACCTGGCTGAGCAAGCCATTGCGACTTCCAAGCAGGCATCCTGCTAAAAAAACAAAGACAATTTGCAATGTAAAGGGTACGACTGGTAGCGGTACTTTAATAAAGGCACCAATGGCCGTTAATGCGGCAAACATCGCAATCATAACGAGTGAAAGGGTTGCGTGTCGTTGTTGCATAATTCTATCCCTCCCGCTCTGCAAAAAATTGTTCGATTGTTTCTTTCGTTGTCTGAATCATAAAATGCATTTCCTCATCTGTAATGATATAGGGTGGCATAAAATACAAAATATTGCCAAGCGGTCGAATGAGTAGCCCTTTTGTTAATGCTCTTTTATAAACTTGGTAGCCTATACGTTCTTCACTTGGTAGCGGCTCTTTTGTGTCCCGATTCGCTACGAGTTCAATGGCACCTACTAGCCCAACTTGTCGATATTCACCAACATAAGGAAGGTGATTAAATGCCTCGACTGCTAGCTTTCGCATCTGCTCTCCTTTGCTTTGGACAATATCGATATAGTTCTCCTCTTCGAAAATCGTCAATACTTCAAGCGCTACGCGGCAAGCGAGTGTATTGCCTGTATAGCTATGTGAATGTAAAAATGCCTTCATCGTGCCATAATCATCGTAAAAAGCATCGTATACTTCATCTGTTGTTAATACAGCAGATAGTGGTAAGTAACCTCCTGTTAACCCTTTCGATAAGCACATAAAATCAGGTGAAATACCAGCTTGTTCACAGGCAAACAACGTTCCTGTACGACCAAAACCAACAGCTATTTCATCTGCGATTAAATGCACATCAAACTTCGTACATAATTCGCGCAATCGCTTTAAGTAAATCGGCGGATACATTTTCATCCCTGCTGCCGCTTGAATGAGCGGCTCAATAATAACAGCTGTAATTTCCTCATGATGTGCAGCTAATTCCTCTTCTACATAGCGAATACATTGTGCTTGACAGCTCTCAGGCTTGTCATTAAATGGACAACGAAAACAGTCAGGTCCCTGCGCCCTTACTGTATCGAGTAATAGTGGTTGATACACTTCGTTATAAAGATCGACGCCGCCTACTGATAGTGCACCAAGTGTTTCACCGTGATAAGCATCTGTTAAGGCAAGAAATCGCTTTTTCGTTTTCTTCCCACTTTGCATATGGTATTGAAAGCTCATTTTTAATGCGACTTCAATAGCAGACGAGCCGTTATCTGCGAAAAAGACTTTATTCAAGCCTTCTGGTGTTAAGGCCACTAATTTTTCTGCAACCTTCACAGCGGGCTCATGCGTAAAATTCGCAAAAATAGCATGCTCCAATGTAAAAGCTTGCTCACTTAATGCTTGACTAATGCGAGGATTCGCATGACCAAATAAATTTACCCACCAAGAAGACACCGCATCTAAATAACGATTGTCATGCTCATCGTAAAGCCACACACCTTTACCACTTTTAATCACAATCGGTGGAAACTGCTCATAATCTTTCATTTGTGAGCATGGATGCCAAACATGTTGCAAATCTCTCGCTTGCCATTCAGACAACTGTTGTTTCATGTTGATACAGCCTTTCAAATAATGATGTGTGCTTGATGGAATAGTTAACTACATGCGATATGTCATGCAGTTTCGGAATAACTGCATATGGTAGTGCACGATGTTGCAAAATCGTCGCAATGTTATTTTGTTCCATATCACTCCCCGTATCGCCATTAAAGACAATGCCCAGCACGTCAATTCCGCGTGCAGTTAATGCTTCTAACGTCAGTAACGTGTGGTTAATCGTCCCAAGCTTCGTACGTGCTACGACAACGACCGGCAATTGACTTTGCGTAATGACATCAAGCAGTGTTTCCTTTCCGTTTGCATCTAGCGGTACGAAAATGCCACCTGCTCCTTCACAAATAACGACATCATACACATGTTGTAACCTTTTTATTTGCTGTAATAAGCGCATCGTATCAATTTGCTGACCCTCCAGTTGTGCAGCAAAGTGTGGTGATGCCGGCTCTTTGAATGAATAATCATTCAATTCTACTTCATTAAGATTTTGCAATGAATAGGTTTCATACATGGTTGTATCATAATAGTAAGCCTGCCCTTGCTCGATCACCTCACCCGTTTGTACCGGTTTGTACGGTGTTACACGAAGTCCTTGCTCTTGTAGCTGGCGCATTAACAATGTCGTGACACATGTTTTTCCGACGTCTGTATCTGTGCCGACTACCCAAAAATGTGGCATTGTTAACCTCCCCCTCATTTACGTTAACTATTTACATTTTTAAGTTAACACAATTATTCTTATTTTGTAAATGCTCTTTTATGAAACAAAATGCTAAATTAGAAAATTCAAATGATGAATAGATTATGTTATAGTAAAGTCCAATCATATGGAGAAAGGGGATTTTTTTTATGTTCAATAAGCAATTTCGTGAGATTGTAATAAATGGGGAGGGATGTGCAAAATAATGCATAAAACCTCCCAAAAGTCACAAACAAACTTTTAGGAGGAAATAAAATTGAATACGATCGATATGAAAAATCTAGGGCTTACTGAAGCAATGCTACAGGAAGCTAAACAATATAAACATCTATACATTGGACGAATTTCATCCCAATCTAAAAATTTATACAAAGTAATAACAGAAAATGGTGAACTGATAGCTGAAATATCCGGGAAATTTCACCACAGTGTAAACGACATAACAGACTATCCATCTGTCGGGGATTTTGTCATGATTGATCGAATAGATCATACCGATGGCAATGGGATTATTCATCATGTGCTCACTCGGAAAAGTGTATTTGGGCGAAAAGTGGCAGGTTCTACAACTAACAAACAAATTGTCGCAACGAATATCGATATCGTTTTTATTTGTATGTCACTAAACAATGACTTTAATCTTCGTAGATTAGAGCGCTATCTTTCTATCGCTTGGGATAGCGGAGCAACACCCGTTATTGTGCTGACAAAAGCAGACTTATGCCAAGAAATTGAGCAAAAACTGAGCGAAATATATGCGATTGCAATAGGTGTAGATGTACTCGTAACAACTAGTATTTCTGATACTGGACATCACCCTATTACTAATTATCTTTCACCTGGTCGAACGGTAGCATTTATTGGCTCATCCGGCGTTGGAAAATCAACCTTAATCAACCGTCTTCTCGGTCAACATGTTTTGGTAACCAATGAAATAAGAAATGATGATAAAGGCAGACACACTACGACAAGACGTGAACTACTTCTGTTACCCAATTTAGGTGTCGTAATCGATACGCCAGGTATGCGAGAACTCGGCATTATTAGCGCCGATTTAGCTAAATCTTTTGCTGACATTGATGAGCTCGCTTCTCAATGCCGTTTTAGTGATTGTATGCATCAAACTGAACCAAGCTGTGCCGTGCAAAAAGCGATTCAGGATGGCATTTTATCAATCGAACGATTGGAAAGCTATCGCAAACTTCAAAAGGAAACAAAGTATGATGGCTTGAATGCCAAAATGATTGAAAAAGAAAAGCTAAATAATATGTTTAGCACTATGGGCGGGATGAAAAACGCAAGGAAATTTCTCAAAGAGCAGCATAACAAAAAAGGACGGAATAAATGAAGACAGCCAAGTACATTCTTTCATTGAAAGATCCACTTGACTATATGCACAATTTCTGACAATAAAAATATTCCGACTGTAGAAGGGGCTATCCATTGATTGGATAGCCCCTCTTCTTTTCACCTAAATTAAAACATTTAAACGGTTACATGCTTCTTCATATTCAGCTTTTAACTGCGATACAATTTGTGAGATTGATTGACGTTCTGAAATAGCCGCTACCCCATGTCCTGCTGAGAAAATATCACGCCATGCTTTATGATCATCAAAGTCCATTTTGCCCTTTCCTCTTGTTAACTCCGAAACGTTAATCCCACTTGCCGTTAACGATGGAATAAGGAAGTTCGCATTGACACCACTAATCGCATCTGTATAAACAATATCTTCACTCGAGCTGTTAATAATCATCTCTTTATAGTTATCTGGTGCATTTCCTTCTTCCGCTACAATAAAACGCGTCCCCATATAAGCGTAATCAGCACCAATTGCACGTGTAGCTGCGATATCTGCCCCTGTCGAAATAGCGCCTGCTAAAATAATGTCCCCTTTGAAAAACGACTTCACGGCTGCGACAAAGGCAAACGGATTTAGCTGCCCACCATGTCCCCCTGCACCAGCACATACTAAAATAAGCCCGTCTACTCCTGCCATTGCTGCTTTTTTTGCATGCTTTTCAATAATCACATCCGAATATACCTTTCCACCGTAGCTATGTACGATCTCTACAATCGGTGTTGGGTTGCCAAGCGACGTAATGACAAGTGGTGGCTGATACTTCTTGATTAGCTCCACATCCTCGTCATAGCGAGGATTTTCTCCTTTATGGCAGATGATGTTGACGCCCCACTTTTCCGTTGGTAGTGCCTCTTTAATTTCTGTTAACCATTCCTCACATACACTAATCGGACGCGCATTTAATAATGGAAATGTACCAATGATACCAGCGCGTGCAGATTCAATCACCATCTTTGGATTTGATATTAAAAACATCGGTGCCACAATTACTGGCAATTGCATAAAAAACACCCCTTTTCTCGTATTAACATTAAAATTCTCCATAAAACTGAATATCCCTTCATTTTTTTTGCATTTTAAATTTTTATTATTTCTCCGAACATCACCCTACAGTTTGACTTTTAAATGGTTAATTGCACATCCATATATTCAATACGGGAATAAACTAAAAGTAGGTGCATGATTAATACATCAAATTCATACTATGGTAATACAGAGGAGTTGAGGTATAGAGGGGCAGAGGGTGTATGGCGCTGGCTTCACTAAGCATTAGCTCACAATCAAATCAATACAACACGAAAATAAACTTTAATCTTGTTCAACTATATGTATGTCTCTCACAAAATTGTGACGAAATGTTTAGTGGATGCGACGGGAAGGTCAGCTTGGATTTGCAAATGACTAAGCATTTTTAATCAATTGGAGGTGAAAACATGCAAATCGTTATCTGGGTATTACAAGGTTTACTTGCAGCTGTTTTTATTTTCGCTGGTTATGGGAAATTAGCTGGTTCAAAAATGCATAAAGAAAACTTCATCAAATGGGAATTACCACAATGGTTCCGTGTGTTAACAGGGATAATCGAACTTGGTTCAGCTATTATGCTAATTGTAGGTTTCTGGAATGACATGTGGGCTGTTTATGGCTCTATCGCTTTAATTTTAGTAAGTATCGGTGGAATTTTTACACATATTCGTATAAGAGATAGCTGGAGAGCCACAATGCCGATTTTTTCGCTCGGTGTGATCGCACTTCTATTATTCTTCTTAATTATTTATAGCGTGGGATAGAAAGATGTACCATGTCCTCATAACTATTCTGTAGCAAGAAAAGCTTTTTTCTTAGTAAATTAACATAAAAGGCATATCTTCAACCAAATAGGTCAAGATATGCCTTTTATTTATTATTCCTTCTCTCCTAGCCCGAACAATTGCATTAATGAAGTCTTTGAATGAATGACATCTTCTAATGTATAGCTGTCCAGTACTTTTAAGTATGCCTGCAATGCTTCATATAACGCATTTTTTAACCTACATTCAGGTGCAATACGACATAAATTATTTTCTGGATTGAAGCATTCTACAATATGAAAATCTTCCTCTGTTTTGCGCACAACTTCTCCGATGACAATCTCTTGAGGGGCGATTGCTAAGCGAATGCCACCACCACGTCCGCGAATCGTTTCGATATAACCGTATTTCCCCAAATCATATGTCACTTTCATTAAATGATTTTTTGAAATTTGATATGTGTCCGCAATTTCTTGAATCGTTGCTAAATGGTCTTGGCCACGCACGCCCAAGTACATTAGCACTCGTAATGAATAATCCGTATATACAGTTAAGCGCACTTCTCCACCAACTTTCTTCTTATACGAGTATACCATCAAATCATTTGAGGAATAATACATATGCTTACAAACGAAACATGTATTTTAAATATATGTTTTGTGAACATTTTGTTAAAGATGTATTTAATATATTGCTTTAGAATATAAGCAAGCGTATAGTGAGAAGTGAAAGGACGTGACGATATGTTACAACAAAAAACGATTGATATTATTAAAGCGACAGTACCCGTTTTAGAACAACACGGTTTAACAATTACGAAGACGTTTTACAAAAACATGTTTGAGGCACATCCAGAATTACTTAACATTTTTAATCATACAAATCAGCAAAGAGGACGTCAGCCACATGCTTTAGCCAACACGGTGTATGCAGCTGCTGTTCACATTGACAACTTAGAAGCCATCGTACCGGCGGTTATGTTAATTGCCCATAAACACCGTAGCCTTGGGGTTTTACCAGAGCACTATCCAATCGTTGGAGAACACTTATTAGGGGCCATCAAGGAAGTACTTGGCGATGCAGCCACACCAGAAATTATTGATGCATGGGCTCAAGCATATGGCGTGATTGCGGATATCTTTATCTCAGTGGAAGAAGATTTATACAGACAAACGGAAAACAATGGCGGCTGGCGTTTATTCAAGCCATTCAAAATTGCACGCAAAGTAAAAGAAAGCGATATCGTCACAAGCTTCTACTTAACTCCAGTTGACGGTGAAAAATTACCAGAAGCAGTACCTGGTCAGTACATTTCCATTCGCCTTGCAATGCCGGGTGAACAATATTTAATGAATCGTCAATACACAGTGACAGACGTAACAGAAAACAACGAATACCGTATTTCTGTCAAACGTGAAGACGAAGGAACACCAAATGGTCGCGTATCAACATATCTTCACAATGATGCCGAAATCGGTACAGAAATTGAAGTATCAGCTCCAGCTGGTTTATTCACATTAAACGAAGGGACAAATGATGTATTATTTATCGCAGGCGGCGTTGGTGTAACACCTCTATACCGTATGTTGCTTACAGCTGATAATCGTAAAACATCCTTCATTTTATGTGCACGTAATGAGCGCGTAGCTGCCTTCACTGAGCAAATCGAAACAAATGCGGATCATTATAAAGCCATTTACTCAGATACGGATGGTTTCGTAACGAAGGAACAGATTCAAAATATGTTAACTTCGGAGTCTGATGTATACATTTGTGGGCCAACACCATTTATGCAGGCTGTTATTGGCCAATTAAGGGAACTAGGTGTCGCAGAAGACCGCATTCACTATGAATTCTTCGGCCCAGCATTAACGGTATAATCAAAACTTTTGAGAGAAAAAGCCGACACAAAATCGTGTCGGCTTTTTTAACGTATTTCTTCTATATAATGTAGAAAGTTTTCTTCTGAGACTACATGGATACCATGTCGTCTTAGCAGTGCTGCTGTCACACCAGCACCTTGCTTTTTCGTTCCATTAAACTCCCCTGTGTAAATGTGATTACTCCCACAGGACGGGCTATTTTCTTTTAAAACGACAGTGTGCGCGCCTACTTGCTGTACTACTTCAAGCGCTTTATACGCCCCTTGTAAAAAAGCATCCGTCACATCTTCTCCCGTATTGTCCACGACACGTGCGACACCATCCAGTACTGCTTCCCCGTCTCCACCAATAATTTCAGCTGGATTTCTCGGCGTTGGTAAACCACCTAAAACTTCAGGGCAAACAGTCACTGCCTTCTTCTCTTCTACTAGCTGCCTAATTTTTTCAACCGTATTGGCATTGCCGTCATAGCGGACTTTCATGCCTGCTAAACAACTACTAATGACAATCATACACTCACCCCTTCAATCCCGGTCAAATAAATATTTACGTGAATCACTTTCAATCCGTCGGTCGCAATCATCACAAGAAAACTGCCCATTCCGATTTTGTTTGTATTGCTGATATTTTCTTGTTCCTTCCTCTAGCTGAAAAGGCTTTTTACAGTACCTACAATGGATTTCATAATAAATCATCACGATGCTCCTTTACTTCCATACTTCTATTTTTACATCATATCGGCAATAAAGGGAATTAACAATATGGACTCATCTAGCCAAAATGGAAAATCAGCTTATACTGCAAAAAACGCTTGGACAATGCCAAGCGTTTTCCTTCTATTACATACGACCATAGCCTGTGAAATGTTGTCCCCAGTAGCCGCTGTGAATATTATCAATTTTTACTTGTTTACCTGCTGCTGAAATCATTTTGTTATTTCCAATATAGAAACCTACGTGCGATATCCCATTCTTATATGTACCGCTAAAGAATACTAAGTCCCCTACTTGCGGTTTCGATACTTTCTCTGCTGTATTATAAAAACCAGCTGCTGTTTTTCGTGATGTTTGATAGCCTGCTTGGTTTAATACATATGTAACATAACCTGAACAATCAAATCCAGCTTTTGGTGTTGAACCACCAAATACATAAGGTATACCTAAATATTTTTGTGCAACATTGACTAAGTTCGGCTTACTTGTATTTGCATTCGTTTGGGCACCGCCAATTTCTAACTTTTGACCAATACGAAGAACAGAGGAACTCAAGTTATTCCATGCCATAATTTGTTGATAAGATACGCCATAGCGCTGACCAATTTTATATAATGAATCGCCTGATTTTACTGTGTAAACAGCGGCATCTGCTGTTCCTACTGAAGTAAATACTAATGATGAGCCTAGTGCAAGTGCCGCTAGCTTCATGCCCCATTTTGTCTTTTTCATAATCTATTTCTAAACTCCTAACATCTTTCGTTTCTCACAAATACGATATTAGCATGTGAATGTTACAGGAATATATCAAAAAAACAACAAAATAACCACAAAACACGGTATTTTTTGGATATTAAATTTCAGCAGAGGAAATAAAAGAGAGACCCCTCAATTTAAGGAATCTCTCTTTCGTCTTGCAATTGCATTGGATTGATTTAATTGTTAATAGCCATTCTTCCTAAAGGGCCGTTTTCATCGATAATATCCTGTATATCATAAACAGAAATCGGGAACATAGGGAATCCATAAGCATACGGTGTTATTTCATATAGCTGAAAATAAATGACAAGCGCTTTATCTGCAATATAAAAATCTTGGTTAGGCTTAATCGATGTAAACTCACCTAGAAGCTGGATGTTGCGTCTTTTAATTTGTGCCTTAATGTTGTCAGAAAGCCGTTTTACATAATCACTTCCAGGCTTAAATAAGTCTTTCAAATCATAATTTTTTTGATTTTTCATATCAAATGTTAGTGATTTTATATAGGTCATGCCATGTGCTGCGTGATAATGATACGTATAGTTCGAAAGAGAAAGGCTTAGCACCTGACGTTGATTGTTTTTAATTTCATACGTACCAATCATCTCCTCAACGGTTGTCGGCATATTGCCAACTTGCTCATTAATCAGCTGCTGTGTTTGCTGAACAATCGCACGATTCACCGTGTGTTCCCATTGTCCATTTTGAACCCCTATGACTTGTGGAAATACTACGGTTTGATTGGGTCCACCACGAATAATAGACGTTCCGATCTGCACCGGCAATGTTTCAAACATATATCCATCCTCTATACTTTTTCCTCATTGTATTCTGGAAAAGTGGTTTGTGTTTCTTATTTGCTGAAGATGTCACAATGTTGGCTCCATATATCAATAAAAAACACGTAAAATCATTAAGATTTTACATGTTTTTCATCCTACGCCCTCACATACAAATACACACCATCTTCCTCTTTCAACGTTGCTAATCCTTTATCTACTAAGTAATCGAGCTGCCCAAGTGTTTCTGAAAGTGTTAATCCAAGTTGTGCTTTATAAATTTTTGGAAACAAAATTTTGTTTACATCAAAAACACTCATTGGTTCCTGTAAAAATTCACGTACTTTTAGCGCGCGAGCTTGCTGTTTGGCTAATCGCTCTTCCACTAACTCCCTTACATTACGCACTTCATCACCATGCCCTGTATATAGTGTGGATACGTGTAAATCGCTCAGCTTTTGCAGCGAAGCATTATATTGTAATAATGAATGAGGGCGGTCACCTTCCAATGTCACTGGTGGTTCTACAAGCGGATTAGAAGATACCTTTTCGAGCAATAAATCGCCCCCGATACATTCGCGTGATGTTTCCTCTAAAAAAATTAAATGACTTTGTGCATGACCAGGCGTTTCATACACACGAAGCCCCGGATGTCCCGGTACTTCATCGCCCTCATGTAAAAAGCTGGTTAACGGACGCGCTCCAAATAACTCCATTTCCCCACGTACTTTTACAACACGATCAATATACGGTTTAGGCACACCTTCATATTGTAGTTCACGAATATAAAACTCATCACGATAGTTAATAAACGCCGGCTCCTGCCGCATCCAGTAATCTACATACTCATGACCAAGTATATTGGCATATGGAAATGCATCAACCCAGCCCACATGATCAGGATGGTGGTGCGTTAATACGACTTGTTCTACATCCTTCATCTCATATCCTGCAGCACGAATTCCCCATTTCAGTGCCTCATATGCTTCCTCTGTTTTTGGTCCTACATCAAATAATGTCAATGTATCCCCTTTGACTAAAAATGCATTCACATCCCCTACTGGATATGGTGTCGGCATAATGATTTTATGTAATTGCATCTTAACAACCCCTTTATTTTTCTTAGAAAGACACTTGATGTCCTTTTCCGTAGCTATCCACACAAAAAATGAATATCCATTCATCTATTTTACTCCTTTTTTTATTTTTCGTCACGCTTTAGGTTGACACCTTGACATTACATTTATATAATTTTCTCATAATTCAAAACGAAAGCGTTGAAGAAGCCAAGTAAATCATTGAACGATGAAAGAGAGTGTTGCATATGCTGAGAGCAACATCATCCACTTCAATAATTGAACCTACTTCTGAGCTTGTTATGACAACATAACCGCTAACCTGGCGTTATAAGGATTAAGTTGCACATTTGTGAACTAAGGTGGTACCGCGGAAACGAGCGTTTTCGTCCTTAATGAAGAGGACGGAAGCGCTTTTATTGATGAAGGAGGCTTTTTTATGCAAAAGATTGTATTTATTGGTGCTGGCTCAATGGCTGAAGCAATTATTGGAGGATGGGTAAACAAAGGATATTTTGATGCAAAGCAAATTTTTGTATCTAATCGTTCAGACTTTGCTCGCTTAGAAAACTTACACAACACATATGGCGTACAAATTTTAGAGCAGTTATCGGATTTGCACGATGCAGATTTAATTATTTTAGCAATGAAACCAAAAGATGTTGGTAGTGCTATGCAAAATATCGCACCGTTTATTTCAGCTAACGCAACGATATTATCCGTGCTGGCAGGCATTTCTATTAAAACGATTGAAGACGGTTTATCTGCACGCCCTATCGCGCGCGTGATGCCGAATACTTCTGCGACAATTGGCATGAGTGCAAGTGGTATTGCTTTTAACGACCTTGTAACAGAGGAACAAAAAGCATTATTTATTGAAATGCTTATGACAATTGGTCTTGTCGTTGAAGTAGAGGAAGATAAACTACATGCAGTAACAGCCCTTTCTGGTAGTGGCCCTGCTTATATTTATTACTTAATGGAGGCATTTGAAAAGGTCGGAACAGACATCGGTTTACCGAAAGATGTCGTACGCCAATTAATGGTTCAAACAATTGCCGGTTCCGCTTCTATGTTACAATCAGTCGATGAGGAGCCAGATGAGTTGCGTCGTAAAATAATGAGTCCGGGGGGTACAACAGAGGCTGGCATCCAAGCACTACAGGACCATCATTTTACAGAAACGATTGAAGCGTGTGTGAAAAGTGCAGAATCACGTTCACGCGAGCTAGCCAAAGGGGTTTAACGGAGATGGAGGGAAAGGTCTATGGTCAAACTTTTTAAACCTTACAAACTACGAAACATCGAGCTAAAAAACCGGATTGTCATGGCACCCATGTGTATGTATGAAGCAAATGAGTTTGGTTTTGCGCAGCCATTTCACATTGTGCACTATGCTTCCCGCGCAATGGGGCAGGTTGGTCTAGTAATGCTAGAAGCTACGGCGGTATTGCCAGAAGGTCGTATTTCAACACGTGACCTTGGCATATGGCATGATGAGCAACTTGAAGGACTAAAGCAAATCGTCGACCAAATTCATGCATACGGCAGTAAAGCAGCGATTCAGCTAGCACATGCTGGACGCAAAGCTACGGTAGAAGGACCTATTTATGCCCCGTCTGCCATTGCGTTTGATGACACCTATCAAACACCTGTAGCACTAACACCAGAACAGCTGAAAGAAGTCGTGAATGCCTTTGTTGCTTCGGCACAACGCGCGATCAATGTAGGCTTCGATGTGTTAGAAATTCACGGTGCACATGGTTATTTAATTAGTGAGTTTTTGTCGCCTTTAACGAATAAACGTGAAGATGCATACGGCGGTAGCCCAGAAAACCGTTATCGTCTATTGCGAGAAGTCATTGACGGTATTCGCGCGATTTGGAATGGACCATTACTTGTCCGTGTTTCTGCAAAAGATTACGTAGAAGGTGGCAACAATCCAGAAGACTTCATCCAATTTGCAGCTTGGATGAAAGCACAAGATGTAGATTTAATTGATGTTTCTTCAGGTGGTGTCGTACCGGCAACAATTGCGGTCAAACCACTTTACCAAGTCCCATTTTCTGAAACGATTCGTCAAGCCAGCATACCAACAGGCGCAGTCGGCCTCATTACAACGGGGCATGAAGCGGAAGAAGTTTTACAAAAAGAGCAAGCAGATTTAATCTTTATCGGTCGCGAGCTACTACGTGACCCTTATTTCCCATACCGTGCTGCAAAACAGTTAGGCGTTGACATCGATCCACCGACCCCGACGTATAAACGTGGCTGGTAACGTATCATTCATTAATTCCAATTTTAGAGGGGGTCTCCTATTCGAGATACCCCTTTTGGTCATAAAAGAAGATTACCTTGCAACATTATTTTATGAGTACTTATATTAAGAAAAGCGCAACGGATTATGTTTCCGTTGCGCTTTTTTTACATTACCCCTGCTCGAATTCGTTTGACGATTGAATATGTAGTAAACAATGCCATTGGAGCAAACACTAATGATAGAATAACCCAAAATGTAAGTGCTCCGGCTGCTTGCAACTCGCTAAAATTCGTCATGATGTAAACAATTACACCGAATAATAATATATAGCTTAAAACATTTGGAAAAATCACAAGTAAACGCAATAAAGCAGGGTTCATTTTTGGTGCCGTTATTTCTGGTGTTGACGCTACCTGTCTTGCCGCTGAATGTAATGTAATCGATGGTTTTTTCTTTTTCGCTTTCCCCATAATACAACTCCCCCTTCCCTCTTATTATAACTCGCGCAAACATTATTTTTCTACAATAAGTAAAGCGTAAGCGCCCACTCTAGCCCCGGCATGCGTTGGAGATAGGCTCACAGTGTGCTTGCACACGAAGAGACTTTCGAAACGTCACGAGGGGCTGGTCCGCTTGCGCTAGCCACTGTTTCAATTTGAAAAAGTTTATACTTATCTTTTAAACAAAAAGCAGCTAAGTGTCCTTAGCTACTTTTACTATCTGACCAACCTTACCTTTAAATGATAAAAACAATTATTTCAATTTAAACTTATTTGTACGCATATCCAAGTCATTTGAAATCGCATATACAGCATTCACGGCCTCTGCCATTTCCTTCATATCTTTCGATTGTTTTCTTGTATCTACTGCCATTTGTTCCACACGCTCTGTATTGTGTTTGGCTAACTCCGCCACATCTTCAATAGAAGCTGTAATTTCCTCCGTACTTGCAGTCATTTCCTCTGAAGCGCTTGAGACGCGATCCACTTGACTGGAAATCACTTGAATGCCGTCCGAAATATGATGAAATGCAGATTGCGCTTCATTTGCAATAGTGCGACCATCCTCCAGAACTGTAGATGTCGAAGCAATCGCCTGCACAATTTCTACCGTTTCACGTTGTACATCTGTTACAACATGTGAAATTCGCTCTGCCGCCACTTTCGATTCTTCTGCTAATTTACGCACTTCCTCTGCCACTACAGCAAAACCTTTCCCCGCTTCTCCAGCACGAGCCGCTTCAATGGAAGCATTTAATGCGAGCAAGTTCGTTTGATCTGAAATACCCGTAATGACATTTGTAAACTCACCAATTTGCTCTGAAAGCTGTTCTAATGACTTCGTACGTGTCACAGATTGATCAGTTTGATTGTGAAGTCGGTCCAATTCACTTAATAAATTGTCTACTACTTTTACACCTTTTAATGCACTTTGCTCTGTATCGGTGGCGATACTGGCAATTTCCATAATGGATTCTGTCACCCCTTGAATGCCGCGCGCTAAATCCTCCATTGCGAGTGCACTTTCTTCAATATTGACAAGCTGTGTACGTGAATCTTTTTCAATCACTTCAGATGACGTTAAAATATCATTCGATGAGGCAATTGTTGCAGTAGAATGACGTTGAATGTCGTCGGCCGCACCATTCATCACACCGGATTGCTCACGTAAATCATGCATAATGGATTGGAAGTTATCCATCATCGTGTTACTGGCTAATACAAGCTGACCAATTTCATCTTCTGAATCATTTTCAATCCGTTTCGTTAAATCCCCTTGCCCATTTGAAATATCAAGTAGTGAATTGCGAACACTTAAAATACGCTTCACTTGACGCGAGATTGTCAAGTTTGTAATTGCTATTAAAATCGCAATCGCTAACCCTGCCGCAATCACTGTCGCAATTAAAATAAATGATAAAACACTGTTTGAAACTGTAATCGCTAAATATGTACCGTTAGATAAAGGCGTTACATAATTCATCGCACGCAAACCATCATATCTTGTACTTTCTTTTACAAGCTCTTGTGCATTAAACATCGACGTAGTAAATGCATTTTTTTCTAAAGAATCTTCATTTGTTGCTGCTAATACTTCACCGCTTGCATCGACAACCGCAGCATATAACACTGTCTCACTTAAATGTTTATTCAGTTCACCTATGTAAAACTCTTTACCAATTTGCGCTTCTAAATCAAGCAGTGCTTGTCCGTTTCGTGCTACTTGCACAATTTTTGGTAAAGCAGGATTCCAGCTACTCACACCAACAAATTTGTAAAATTGATTATCTACATCGCGGATTTGCGCGGATTGTGTAATGGCTGTTTCTCCCCCTGTAATTAGTTTCATATATTCATATGCTTGTCCATTTGGATCAGACGCAAAGCTAAAATCAATTTTCTCGGCAATCGACGTAATTGCCGTATTTCCTTGTGCATCTGTACTCCAAATTTCATCGATTCCACCACGTTCAGCTAAAGCTTTTAAATCTTCAAACTGTCCACCATTTTCTAAAATCCATGAAATTAACACAGACTCAGCAATCATTTCTTCTTCCATAATTTTTTCAGCGACATCACGAGACGTAATCGCACCTTCTAGCCCTAATTTTATCGATTCAACAAGTGCCTCTCCTTGCTCTTGAATACTGTTATTTGTCGTATTGTAAATAAAACCTGAAAACGCTGAGATAATTAAAATAACTGCCGCCAATATTGGCAACATCATTTTCCATTTCATTGATTTAAACATGCATGTTCCTCCATAAAACTAGGCTATATAACTACTTATGGTTTCCTCACTGTAACTTGGAGTTACTTTCCTTTCCAAATTTATTTGCGATGAAAGCGGAGCGACAGAAGCAGCTAGATACCAAGATACCAATCCCTCTGCAGTCACCAAGCTTCCACTCATTTTATTCCATAACCTGTAACCCCAAAATTTTAGTAACAAAACCATTTATTACTGATATTCTACTTTATAGGAAAAAAGTAAGTAAATATTTAATCCTATATAAAAACATAAAATTAACAATTTTTAAATAAATTCTTCACAAAAATTTTGTTTGCTACTTAAAAACTTTTTCTTCAGAGAATTTTACTCATCTCTTTGTTATACGAATATTCCCATTTAGCACGTAATACAAAAATAAGTTTTATTATTCCCTTTAGCCTAATTTTAATAGTAATAATTCCTCTTAAAACTACATAGGTGATAGAGTACAATAAGGAATATGTTTACATTTCATAAAGAAAAGGGGATTCATGATAATGCTTAAAAAGACAATCTTTACGACAACACTGACAGCTACCATGCTTTTAACAAGCGTTAGTGGCACGACAGCATCCGCGCAATCACAAGAAGCTTTTTCTACACCTCCTATAATTAATTCATCCACAGTTGCCCAAACAGAGCACACATCATTTGAAGAGTTATATAAAATGTTCAATTTAAATGAATTAATTTTTGATACAAAACACTATAGTGTGACAGCTGTGTCAAAAACACAGTTTGTTCTGAAAATTAGTGTGGATGCGATTATTAAAAGCTATGAGGACAATGTGAATGCTTATGAAGAAGGTAAAGAAGAATTCATGGGGAATATCGCACTGATCCGCTCATCTTTTGGGGACCATATCGAAATGCGCTTCACAAAACAGCGCAATGGCATCCAAAAAGAAATTAAAGTGACAAAACAATGGCTTCCATTATCAGCTGAAGATGAAGCTGTTTTCTTAGAGGTACTTGGACGTGGCAATGATTTGCAACGTGACGGTGGTTATTTCCTTGACACATTAAATCACTGGGCAGAACCATATGTTCAGTTTTTATATGAACTAGATATTATTAACGGGCAAAATGCCACAACCTTTAATCCAAACGGGCAAATTACTCGTGCACAATTAGTTTCTATGATTTTCCGTGCAACTGGACTGTCTGCGAAAGAGGATTTCACTAGTTATGCACCTTATAAAGATTTAATCAATCATTGGGCAGCAAAAGAAATTTCCATTTTATATGATTATGGATTTTTAGACATCTTTGGGGAAGATACTTTTATCCCATCCCAACGTGCTACACGTGAAGAAGTCGCTTATATGACACATATGCTGTTATTAGCATATGGTGTAGATGACGACTTTGGATACAACACGACATTTAAAGATCAGAAATCTATCAATCCCTTAGCACTGGATAGTATTTCATACCTACAAAAATTAAGTATTATTAATGGCTATAAGGATGGTACATTCAAACCGAAATCGATGATCACACGTGCACAATTTGCAAAAGTCTTAACGTTAGCTACTTTCCATTTAGAGGAATATTACGAAGAAACAGAGCTTGACTAAAAGTGGAAAAAGAAGGTGTTGTACTCCTCACCTTCTTTTTCTTATTAAACATCTGAAGAACTTACAATTATACTTAGCTCATTTCAAATCATCTAAAAAATCTTTACTAAAACTTGTATTCGCTTGATACTTCCCTACTCGCTTGCCTTTAACCCCCCGCCGGATAACCCCTTCTCCAAATTGACGTTCCAATTTGTTCATTAAGTTTAATATCGGTTCCTCTTTTACATATTCTTCAAAGTTGAAGATTGATAATTGTTCTGTACTATCTGTTTTGTCCATGACATTTCCAACCGTAATCCCTAACAGTCGCACCGGCTTTTCTTTCCAATGGTCCGACATTAAATCCTTTGCCACTTCAAAAATAAGACTTACTTCATCCGTACTATTTTGAATTGTTCGGCTATTCGTTTGATTTTTCCAGTCGCTGTATTTTATTTGAATGCTAATCGTCGTACCAACTAACCCTTTTGCCTTTAAACGATTACTCACCTTTTCTGCTAATGTATATAAAACATCTTGTATTTCAGCTAGATTGGAAACATCATAAGGTAGCGTCGTGGAATTGCCAACACTTTTCGTATCATAGATGGACTCTGGATCAACAGGTCGGTGATCGATTCCATTCGCTTTTTCGAGTAAGCGCAGTCCATTAATACCAAACTTTTGTTGTAACATGGTTTTTTCTGCTTGAGCTAAGTCACCGATTGTATGTATATTCATGTCCTTTAATTTGTCCGCTGTTTTCTTTCCTACGCCATGCATGTGAATCACTTCTAACGGCCACAATACTTCCTGCACATCTCGTTTGCGAATAATTGTAATGCCTAACGGTTTCTTCATATCCGATGCCATTTTAGCTAAAAATTTATTCGGTGCCACACCGATTGAACAAGGGAGCTGTAATTCATTGAATATCCGATTTTGTATATCATGCACGATTTCCATCGGGTGCTTATTACCTTCAATAGAGCTAATATCGATATAGCTTTCATCTATCGAGACGGGTTCAACTAAAGGGGTGTACTCTGTTAAAAGATTATAAAATTTCTTGGAAGCGTCACGATATCTTTCAAAATGAGGAGGGATTATGATGATTTCAGGACAGACCTTTAAAGCATCTGATACCCGTTGCGTCGTATAAACCCCTTTTTCACGCGCCTCATAACTGCATGTAATGACAATACCCCTACGCTCTTTCGGATTACCTGCAATGGCAATTGGTTTTCCCTTCAAAGTAGGGTCATACACTTGCTCTACGGAAGCATAAAAACTATTCATATCGACATGAAGTATAACTCTCCCTCTATTTGCCATAACATCCCCCTACTTTTTCTATCAAAATATCGCTAGTCTTTTAAATTATAAACGATATCTCACATTTTTATAAATATCCCCGCATTCGGATTACTTTTCCTTCAACTTCTGTTCCTAGTTGTGCCATGCCCATTTTTCGGTAAAGTGAAACTTCAATCAGTGGGGGTTTTCTTCATCCCCACTGATTGTTAGTTGAACCAATCGGGCTTTTACGGGCAGTTGATCTCCCACCTACACTTCTCGATTTCCTTAATCCTTGAGGTGGGCGTCTTAATGCCCGTTAATGCGGGATAAAACTTTAGTGCAGCTCTATTGGTTGGTGATACTCGTAAATGATATTCATTCACATCATTATCTTTAAAAAACTTTCGTGCATAGTTATGCAATATACGCCCTTTCCCCTTTCCCCTTGCCCCGACTTTAAGGAAGTAAATAATATAAATGGATATATCCTATCGTTCTACCTTCGTACTCACGAATCGTTAGTTCCAGTTGTCCAATAAGCGTACCATCTTCTTCAATTAACACAAAACCTGTTGAATACTTAGACACTTTATCTTTTAGCCACTGAATGTAATCCTCGTCTCCCCCTAAAATCACTTATATATTCATCACAAGAAAAAGACCAAATTCCCTTGATTTGGTCTTAAAAAATCACTATATTGCATAGGCAGTAAATAAACTATTTTAAATCTTCTTTTGTAAACTCTACCACTTCACCGTTTTCAATGTAGGACATACGTAAAATAGAATGGAAGCCACCCTTTTCATTGACTCCACCAATTGTATATACTTGTTTTTCTTCTGGCTGATTTTTTGCAGCCTCATCCATTGCAACCCTAATGGCTTTTGTATCATCAACTGTTCCAGCAATTTTCATTGCGTCTAATAAAATATTTAATGATATATAGTGGAACCCAGCCTCTGCGCCCGGATCTTTCTTATAGTCTGTGCGATAATTATCAATGAAGGTTTCTGTTCCTGGGTAGCTAGCATGAACCAATGGAAGCGTTGAAACACTCCCCTCTAGTAATTCGTAGCTACCTCCTAAAACTGCAGCCATTTGGTCAAACTTTGCTTGGTCCATAATGATAAAGCCACCTTCAAATCCTAAATCACGTGCTTGCTTTAGCACAAGAGCAGTTGGTTCAGATGCCCCACCAATAAATAATACATCTGGATTTTTGCTTAATGCATTTGTCATAATCGTTTGGAAATCTGTATCCTTTGTAAAATCAATGGATTCATCGAAGACGATTTCCCCACCATTCGCTTCCCAAACTGGTCGTAATGCTTCTGCCCAGTCTTTACCATATTGACTGGCTGTCGGTAAAAAGGCGATTTTTTTGCCGAATCTATCCATCTCATACTTTGTAAATGGCTCTAAATAAGTGTCATAGCCAGGTGGAATACGTACAGTTAGTGCATTCCCTTGCTCTATAATACCTGGCTCACTCGTATAAGCCATCACAATAAAATCTTCTTGTTCATTAAATACTTGCAGTGCATACACCCCGCCACTATGAGGTGTATATACAACCTTTGCTTTTTCTTCTTGTACTAATCGTTTCGCATTTGTAGCTGCTTCATTTGGCAAGTACTTATCGTCAAGTGAAGCAATTTTCACTGTATATGGCTGCCCGTTAATTTCTATGCCACCGTTTTCATTAATTTCATCTACCGCTAATGTTAGACCGTTTAGTGTCTCTGTACCATAAAGCGCAGCTGGCCCACTTAATGGACCGGTAAAGCCAATGACAAGCTCCTGTGCTTCTTTTGTACTTGCATTTTCCATTGTCCCCGTTTCTGTAGCTGTGTCGCTTTCTGTATTTTCTTCAGCTGTATTACTATCTGATGAACAAGCTACAAGTACAACTCCCAAAATAACGAGTAAGCAAATAAATAAACCCCTTTTTAATACTTTCATGTATGTCTCCCCTTTGTATCGTATTTTTTGGCTATACACAAACTAATTAGTTGGTTCTCACCACTTTTGTGGCTGTCACCTAACTAGGCACCGATATACGCTTTACGAATAGCATCGTTATTAAATAATTCGTGGCTATTTCCTTGAAGGACAACGATACCATTTTCAATGACATAACCACGATTCGCAATCTTAAGTGCGGCATTTGCATTTTGTTCAGCAAGTAATACTGTTGTTCCATTTCGATTAATTTCTTGAATAACCGAAAACATCTGCTCCACAATCAGTGGTGCCAACCCAATAGAAGGTTCATCCATCATAATGAGCTTCGGTTTCGCCATTAACGCTCGTCCAATGGCGAGCATTTGTTGCTGTCCCCCACTCAATGACCGGGCCGGATCATCTTTCTTATCCATTAAAATAGGAAACAGCTCATATACTTCGTGTAATGATTGCTTTAGCTGTGTTTTATGTCTCCGATGAATAAAACCGCCCATCATCAAGTTTTCTTGAACAGACATGTCAGGAAATAGCTTTCTTCCTTCTGCACATTGTACGATTCCTGATCTTACGATGCGATCGGGGGATTGTCCACGCACACTTTTGCTATTAAATTGTATATCGCCATCACTTACTTTATTTAACCCACTAATGGTATTAAAAATGGTACTTTTCCCAGCTCCATTTGCACCTAATAAGACTACTAACTCTCCTTCATTTACTTCAAAATTAATATTTTTTAACGCCTCAAATGCGCCAAATTTGACAGTTATATTAGCTAATTTCAGCAACTAATTCACCTCCTAAATAAGCTTCGATCACAGTTGGATTATTTTTGATTTCATCAGGTGTGCCTTCAGCAATTTTTGACCCATGATTCAGCACTAAAATACGATCAGCAATGTCCATAATCATCTGCATTTTATGTTCAATAATACAAACGGTCATTCCATTATCAACCATTTTCTTCATCAATTCCGCCAGCCCGTCCGTTTCATCTGGATTAATACCTGCAGCTGGCTCATCAAGAAATATCACTTTAGGAGACGTAGCAAGAGCAAGGGCAATCGCAACTCGCTTTTTATTTTCCTGTGAAATGGTAGCAACTGGGTGATTAGCTAGCTCGGTTAGACCAACAAATGACAACACTTCCATTGCTTTTTCATATGCCTCTCGATGTTCTCGTTTTTCCCTTGCTGTCCGCAGTATAGCATCCAATAAATTGGATTTCGTGCGTAAACGATGACCTACAATTACATTGTCAATAACAGATGACTGCTCAAATAGATGTGTTGTTTGAAATGTACGAGCAATCCCAAGTCTCGCCACTTTATGTGAAGGAAGTTTCGTAATATCTTGTTCTTCAAATAAAATCGTTCCAGCAGTAGGCTGATGAAAGCCACTAATTACATTAAAAAATGTAGACTTCCCTGCTCCATTTGGTCCAATAATGGCTGTAATTTTTCCTTTTTCAATTTCAAAGTCAACATTGTTTACAGCTGTTAGACCACCAAATTGTTTTGTTAATCCCTCCAACTTAATAAAAGTCATCGCTATACCTCCCCACTTTGTACATTTGATGTTTCAACTTGGACAGGTTGAACGGGCTCCCGCTGCATTTTTTTCCTATGGCGGACTTTTGCTACAATAGAGTAGTACGCACCGACTAAACCTGTAGGGTAAAATATAACGACTAACGTTAAGATGGGACCGAATATCAACATACGATGTTCTTGGAAGCCATGTAAATATTGTTCTAACCCCATAAACAACATCGTACCTACAAGTGGACCTACTAATGTGCCAATACCTCCTACGATAAGGTACATAAGGAAGGTGAAAACCATGGTCGTTCCAGCAATTTCAGGACCAAGAAAACGTGTCAATGCCGCATATAATCCACCTGCAAGCCCTGCAAAACCAACGGATAGGACAAATGAGATGAGCTTATTTATTCTCGTATTAATTCCGATTGTTTGTGCTAATTCTTCACTATTACGAATAGCGATATAAGTCCTTCCTGTCAGTGAATAAACAATCCTCACCACGATAAAGATCGATAAAACAAGGAAGAATAAAACTAAATAATACATCACAATGGGTGAATTAAATTCAATCGGCCCAATCGCATTAGGAACAGGGATACCGATTAGCCCTCTTACACCGCCTGTTAAATCCTCCCACTTATCAATCAAGAGATAAATCAAATACCCAGCTATGAGTGTATAGATGGCAAAGAAATGCTCCTTTGTCCGCAAGGCGATTAAGCCTAAAGCAAGGCCAATGACCATTGTGAACACAATGGATAATAGTAATGCAAGCCAAAAATTAAGCCCGCCTTTCGTCGTTAAAATACCAACCATATAAGCACCAATCGCAAAGAATCCAGCATGCGCTAATGATAGCTGCCCCGTATAGCCAGCTAAAATATTCATCCCATACACGGCGATTGTATAAATAAAAGCTAGTGTCATAATGTGTAATACATAGCGATTTTCTGCAAAGACAACCGGGAATAGGATAGCTAAAATGAGTAATAAAATAATACCCATTCGTTTATTAAGCAACTTACTCATTTAATAAACCCCCTTTGCAAATAAGCCTTTAGGTCGCATCGTCATGATGATAATAAGTAGTAAAAATGCAATCATATCTTTATAGTCATTAGAAATATACGTGGCACCAAGACTTTCAGAAATGCCTAAAATCATGCCGCCTACTATTGCCCCTGGTACACTTCCCATACCACCAATAATGACAACAACAAATGCCTTTAAAATGACAAGATGCCCCATCGAAGGGTAGACAAGATTAATAGGAGAAGCAATCGACGCGGCTATTGCAGCTAATATGCCAGAAATAGCAAATGTCATCATCGCCACTGTGTTAGCATTAATCCCAACTAAAAACGAACCTTCTCGATTTTGGGCCATGGCAATAATCGAAGCACCAATCATCGTTTTCTTTAAGAACAGCTGCAGTAACACAACGGCAATACATGCGACAACAATAACTAGAATGCGTTGACCTGATGTAGATATACCCAGTACGGAAACGGCGTTATCAAATGGTGTAATCATACGGTGATACTCATTACCCCAAATAAGCGGAATGAGTGCATCAAAAAATAAAACAATTCCTATCGCAGCTATTTTGTCATGAATCGGCGGTGCATTTCTCAACGGATTAAATACTAAACGTTCCATTAAAATCGCAAGTAATGCGACACAAATAATGGAAACAGCCATTGCTATAAAATAATGAACACCAAATGCATTCATCGTCATTAAAGTAGCATAGCCACCAACCATATAGAGCGCACCATGAGCAAAGTTCGGAACATGTAGAATTCCAAAAACAAGTGTTAGCCCAATTGCCACTAGAATGTAAACGCTTCCTAAAGTTACACCATTAACTATTTGTTGCAGAAATAACGTCATTCTATTCCCCCCTCTATCTTTCATTCATGTCCAGTACAAGTTTTCAATTAAAAAACGCCATTCCTTGATCTTTATACTGTCATCTCCATCCCTAATCAGTACTTTTCAAGGATGGAGATACTATTTGAAAAAGCTATACTTTTTGAGGAGAATTAGCTTGTAAATGTTGCTCAAGTGTTACGCGCAACTCATCTGAAATTTTTATAGATGATTGTTCTTTGAAGTCGAAGCACACGATAACTGCACGACCTTTAGCAAGGAGCGTGTTCATCTCCTTATTGTAAATTTCATGGTCCAGCGTAAAGCTTTTAGTACCAATATGTGTCAGGTAAGTTTTTACCGTAATCATATTTCCTGGAAATGCTTGCTGAATAAAATCGCATTCTGTACGTGCAAGAATAAAGCTCGTTTGCCCTTTTAAATCATTTAATCCATAGTTCATACTGGCAAAAAATTTCGAACGTGCTTCTTCAAAATAGAAAAAATAACTCGTATTACTAGCATGACCACCCGCATCAGATTCACAGAAACGAACGTAAATATCAACATCTGGAATGCTTTTCATCTTTCTCCCCCTATACTACTTTGAATATATAAACGTAATCGTTCCATCTATTACTTCTTTACCATGCTGATTAATAGCAGCCACTTTAAATTCCATTAAACAAGATTCATTCTTTTGTAAAGTAGCTTGTAATGTAATGACGTCATCGATAAATACCATGCGTCTAAATCGAATAGTATAATCTTGGATAAACCCTTCCTCTGCAAAAGGAGTAAAAAGCTTTGCTAAGTTCCCCATCGTCCACATTCCGTGTGCAATGATTCCCGGTAAACCTGCATTTTTTGCTTCCTCGTCAATTGTATGAATCGGATTAAAGTCGCCTGAAGCACCCGCATATTTAATTAAATCGAGTCTAGATACTGGAGTAAGTTGAATGAGTGGCAATGATTGCCCTACTTGTAGCTCTACTATATGCGTCAAATCGGCATCTCCTTTCTAACCGCTTCATTAATAATAATGACACGCTCTTCTGAGAAAATAAGTTCATTTGCGGCATCAAAACCATAGCGATGAATGACTAAAAAACCCATATTTCCAAATGATCCATTTTTTTCGTAATAATCTTTTATTTCCGTTAAGCCATATACATCTTCCCCTACAAGTAGAGGACGTTTATAATGAAATTTTTGCTCTCCATGAATAAGCCCTTTCTCTGGAAGAACTAATTCAGGAATCGCCCCAAAATCTAATGTTATCGGAAATGTAGGTGGTGCAATATTTCTTTTATACCGGGACATTGCCCCTACTTCTTCGTCATAATAAATCGGATCAGCATCATAAATAGCTTCTGCAAACTTCTTCACTGCGCCTCTTTCTACTGTATTTTTTACTAAATTGGAACGCTTGCCGATTAAATGTTTAAACATTTCATGTCCCCATTTCCTTTAGTTTTTAGGTCCACCTGCAACATAGAGCACTTGACCACTAACAAACGAGGAATGTTCATCCGCAAAAAATAACACCGCATTTGCAATATCTGCTGGCTTGCCACTACGACCAACTGGGATGTTACTCACATTTGCTTCTATAAATGTCTCAAACGGAACACCGATTCTTTCAGCTGTCGCTTTTGTCATATCCGTTTCGATAAAGCCCGGTGCAATCGCATTTACAGTAATGCCAAATTTACCTAACTCGATAGCCAGTGTTTTCGTAAACCCTTGTAACCCAGCTTTTGCTGCCGCATAATTGGCTTGCCCACGATTTCCTAATGCAGAAGTAGACGATAAGTTAATGATACGACCATAATTTTGCTTCGTCATAAAGGTTTGTGCCGCACGTGATGCATAAAAAGCACCTTTTAAATGTACATCCATCACTGTTTCCCAATCGGCATCCGTCATTTTAAATAGTAGATTGTCACGAATAACACCCGCATTGTTTACTAAAATATCAATTGAACCAAACTGTTCATAGGCTTCTTGCATCGCTTGTTCGACTTCTTCACGATTCGTCACACTTGCCCGTTTTGTGTAAATGGCATAGCCTGCTTCAGCAAAATGTGCCACTGCCTCATTTAACGCTTCTTCATTGACATCTATCACCGCGACATTAGCGCCTTCACTGGCTAAATGTTCACCAATCGCTCTCCCAATCCCCCTACTGCCTCCCGTAATGAACGCCGTTTTTCCTTTAAAACGATTCCCCATTGTCTATCCCTCTTTTCGTTCAAATTAAACATACTGCCCTATTTTCACGTGCCCTTTTACTAAATTTCGAGCGATAATCATACGCTGAATTTCATCTGTCCCATCATAAATTCTCCACAGCCGCGCTTCACGGTACCAGCGCTCAATTGGTAGCTCCTTTGTATAGCCCATGCCACCATGGATTTGTAGAACACGGTCTACAACACGGTTCCCCATATTCGCTCCATATAACTTTGCCATAGATGCCAAATGTCTATTGTCCTCCCCTTCATCTAACGTAAATGTAGCATTTAACACTAACCATTTTGCTGCTTCAATATCAACAGCACTATCTGCAATCATCCATTGAATCGCTTGATGCGCTGCAATTGGCTTACCAAATGTTTCACGCTCTTTTGAATAATCAATCGCCATTTGTAGTAAACGCTCTGCTGCACCAACAGCTCGTGCACCAACAACCCAGCGTGCAAAGCCAATCCATTCAAGTCCTAAATTGTAGCCACGGTGCACGTCACCTAAAATATTTTCTTCTGGTACACGCACATTATCGAATACTAAGCTTGCTGGGCCACCTTCCCCCATCGTCGGAATAAATTCAGATGTCCAGCCCATTTCACGATCCACGATAAAACATGTCACACCATCTCGACCTGTTTGCTCATGTAGCTCTTTATCTGTCACAGCAATGACCATAACAAAGTCAGCTTCATTTCCACCTGTGATAAATGTTTTCTCTCCATTTAATACCCATTCGTTGCCGTCTTTTACCGCTGTCATTTGAATATTTCGCGTATCTGAGCCAGCATTCGGCTCTGTCATCGCAAAGCATGATTTCTTATTACCACTAATCGTTGGAAGTAAATACTTTTTCTTCTGCTCTTCATTGGCATAATAAAGAATATTGTCAGCAGAGCCACCAAATGAAAATGGCACGAATGTTTTCGCTAATTCCATTAAAACAATGGCCAACATCATTTGACCGAGGTTAGCACCGCCATACTCTTCCGGCGTATTAATGCCCCAGAAACCAAATTCTTTTGCTTTTAATTGCAGTTCTTTTAATTTTTCAGGTGATAGACCGGGTCTACCTTCTCGCTCATTTTTCAATACTTCATTTTCAAGAGGGATGAGCTCCTCTTTCACAAATTTACGAATTGTTTCTTGCACCATTTTTTGCTCTTCCGTTAATCGTAAATACATACACTCACTCCGTTCTGAATTATTTCTATAAAGAGCTGCCTCCATCAACAGCAATGACTTGCCCAGTTATGAAATCACTTGCCTTACTTGCTAAAAATAACGCAGCACCTTTTAACGAACCTGGATCTCCTATTTTGCCCATTGGATTCGTTGCTAATAGAGCATCGCGCTGTTGATGAATCACATGCTTTGTCATTTTCGTTTCAAAAAAGCCCGGTGCAATGGCGTTAACCGTAATGTTATGTGTAGCCCATTTTTTTGCTAAGTCTCTTGTAAAATGATGTACTGCTGCTTTACTTGTACTGTAGCCAATCGCATTTAACACTTCGCTAGATTCTGCTCTTAATCCGGCAATAGAGCCGATATTAATAATTTTTCCTTGCCCCTTTTCAATCATTTGCTTACCGACTGCCTTGGACATTAAAAACGTACCTGTTACATTGACCCCTAGTACCTTTTGCCATGCTTCAAGCGGCATGTTTTCTACGTTCTCTCCCCATGTTGCCCCGCTATTATTGACTAAAATATCAATATGTCCGAAGTCATCTAACACCGCTTCTACAGTGCTATTAACACTCTCTTCTAAACTCACATCACACACATAAGCTTTTGCTTTTATAGCATATTTGTTTTCAAGTACCTGTACTGTTTCTTGGCAGTTGTTTAATTTTCGTGAGCAAACGGCAATATTAGCGCCGTATTGTGCCAATACTTCTGCAATATCTCTCCCTAGTCCACTGCCTCCACCTGTAATCAGTGCTGTACGCCCTGTTAAGTCAAATAAAGATTCACTCACTCCATTTCCCTCCTTCAAGGACTAATAAAATACTAACCGGTTATTTAGTTTAAATCGTTCACATTTTGTAGACTTTGTTCTTCATAAAAATGTTGAAGTAATTCCTTTTTTATGTGTGGTGGAATAGATTCTGATTGTTGCGTTGCTAAGTTAAAATTGACATACACTGCTTCATTTACCGCACACAATAAGTCTCCTTGATAAAGCTCCTCATACAGCCGTAAGCTTGTATTACCTATATGTTTCACCCACGTACGAATCACAACATCTTTGCCAAAAAAGATTTGCCTTTTATACTCCAGGGTCGTTTTTACAACTATCATTTTCCAATCCTTGTAGTCTTGGTTAGGATTAAACAAATGAAAAATAGGGTAGCGCGCTGCCTCAAACCATACTGGCAATGTTGTATTGTTAATATGACCTACTAAATCTGTCTCTGAAATGCGAGGTGTTATAATTATTTCAAACAAAAATACCCCTCCCTACAACAGAGAACGCTAACTTACGGGCGGTCTCTATTTAAATGTCACTATATGTCTAATTAATTAGCACTTAGTGATACAGCATCCCAAATTAATCGGTACTGCTTATCTGGATTTTGGACTGTTTGACAATTCAAGTCAAAAAGCATCGTTTCTCTATTTTTCACATGATATGCTGGCCATGTCGGTAGCTCTTCAATATTCGGGTCTCCTTCTTTCGCAAAAGTAGCCCATGCTTTATGCATATGGTGAGCGAGTGTATAGTCAGGGGCGCTACCTAATAAAAATTCTGTATTTTTATTTAATTGATTCCAGACAAAAGGGAGTTCAAGTGCATGACATGCTTTTAATTCGCCATTTAATACGGGCGATTCCCAATCAAATCGATACATCCAAACAGATGCACCTTGCTTTGCTTGCTGCTCTGCTAGCCAAATGGCAGGCGCTGTAAATACATCAAACGTTAGTACTTTTTCCACTAACTCTTTATTCAAAATTTCGTGCTGTAAATTTGGTTTAATTTGATCCCATTTATGTGTAAGCATTTTCTTTAAATACAAATCAATCCCCTCTTCATCTAATCCATCTAGGGCGATATCAACATACGTAAATAAGCAGTACTCATCTTTTGTTGTTCCGATTAATAGATCGATATGCTTACTTGCCCCATTTACAATAGATAGTTCTGGTGGTTCTTGAATCACGACACCATCAATGACTGGACCAAGTAACATCGGTGATACATGCTTTGATGCTTCTAACAATTCTGCTGTTGACACCTCTTCTAATCTCGATAAATGTTCCTTATCTATGCCGAGTTTTGCTAAAATGTCTGTGCATACTTGTGTTGCTACTACAGATGGCAATACATTTCGTGCAGCCCCACTTTGTAAAATGGCCTTTTGGAACAAACCACTTGCAGCAGGAATAGCCAATAATATACCAATACTCATAGCACCTGCAGATTCACCAAATACCGTAATATTATTAGGATCACCGCCGAATGCTTCAATATTTTCTTTAACCCATTTCAACGCCGCGATTTGGTCAAGTATGCCGCAGTTCCCCGTACCCGCAAATTGCTCATTATCGACACTACCTAAATGCAAAAATCCGAAGACGCCTAGTCGATAATTGATGGTGACAACGACTACATCATGATGGGCTGCAAACGATGCGCCGTTGTAAGATTTGCTGTTACCTGAGCCATTCATAAATGCGCCGCCATGAATCCATACCATCACCGCTCTTTTTTTGTTATCTGCTCCGGGTGACCAAATATTTAAATATAAACAATCTTCACTCATCTCGTCTTCCTCGACATGAGCATCTAGAAATCTCATCATTTCCCTTTCAGGCTGTATAGCTGAAGGACCAAATTGGGTCGCTTCATATACCCCTTCCCATGCATCAGGACTTTGTGGTGGACTAAACCGGAGTTTTCCAATTGGGGCTTTCGCATAAGGAATCCCTTTCCAAACCGCAATTCCATCCACTTGTTCCCCTATCACTTTCCCCAAACTCGTTTGTACAAGTAGCTCTGACATCTCCACCCCTCCTATTCAAAGAAATGTACATGTTTATGGAACAAGCACAAGTTTCCCCATGGTTTGTCTTCCTTGTAGTAAACGATGCACCTCAGCAGCTTCATCTAATCGGTAAACACCACCAATTGTTAACTTCAGCTCACCATCGTTCACATATTTCAATAATTGTTCTAAACTACTTTGATAAAGCGCTCTTTTCGCCATAATTTGTGGTAAAAAGAAGCCGATTACCGATTGATTTTTGCGCATTAATTGGCCAGCATTGAAATTGGACTCTTCTCCACTTGCCGCACCAAAAATGATGAGTCGTCCGAATGCAGCAAGACATTTTAGCGTTTGGTTAAAAATAGTTCCTCCAACCATTTCAAGTGCAATATCGACCCCTTTTCCATCTGTTAGCTCACGTACTTGCTGCTCCCAGCCTGGCTCTGTGTAGTTCACCACGTGGTCTGCTCCTAAATCTTTTGCATGCTTTAATTTGTCATCCGTGCTGGCCGTTGCAATAACCTTCCCTGCACCTAACAATTTGGCAAGCTGAACCGAAAGCGCCCCTACACCGCCTGCTGCTGCATGAACAAGAACTGTTTCACCTTTTTCTAAACGCCCCATTGTCGTTAAAATATGATAAGCAGTTTGCCCTTGCAGAGGCAGTGTAACCGCCTCATTAAACGATACCCCTTCTGGTACTTCGGATAACACCATCTCGTGTACATTGACATATTGGGCATATGCACCTGATTCAATAAGTGATACGACGCGCATACCCGGTTTAAATTGCTTTACCTCTTTGCCTACTGCCACGACAACACCAGCCATTTCACAGCCCGGAATAAAGGGCAGTTTCGTTGGTACAACATACTTTCCTTCTCGTCTAGCTGTATCTGCAAAGTTGACACCAATAGCTCTAATTTCAACTAATACTTCCTGATCACTGATTGTTGGAATAGCAAGATCTACATACTTTAGTACATCAGCACTTCCGTATTCTGAAAATTGAACGGCTTTCATTGTTTTTACTGAGTGAACTGTTTCCATTTCAAATCCCCCTAAATAAATGAATAGTATACCTGTTCTAAAATGTTTCTATTAAACTAACATCTAGCTTTTAAGTGTTTGTTCCTTTTCATATGAATAGAAACCTTTTCCTGTTTTACGCCCAAGCTCGCCCGCTGTTACCTTTTCCACGATACAAGTAGGTGGTTTATCTTGTTCTTTTCCTGTTTCTGCATATTGCTGTGCCATCACATAGTACATAACATCCGCACCAGATAAATCGATAAGCTCAAATGGTCCAAGTTTATGACCGAGTGCTGCTTTGACAATATCATCTATATCCTCATAATCGGCTATCCCATTTTCATATAGCTGGATAGCTTCACGTTGAATAGCAATTAAAATACGATTAGCGATAAACCCTGAAATTTCTTTCCGTAGCAAGAAGCCTTTCTTCCCCATTTGCTCACATACATCTAGAGCTACTTGAGCTGTTTGTTCAGATGTTTGATCGCTCATCACAACTTCTACACATTGCATCACAAGTGGTGGGAAAAAGAAATGCATATTACAAACTTTCTCTGGTCTTTCTGTTACTTCTGCTAGTAAAGAATTGACGATAGTCGAACTGTTTGTCGCTAAAATGGTATGTGCTGGTGTGATTTTATCCAGTTCGCTGAATAATTCACGTTTAACATCTAACTTCTCTGTAATTGCTTCAATGACTAAATCTGCCTCTTTCGCCCCCTCTACTAAATCAGTTGTAAACGAAAGCTGTGTAAACACCTGTTCCTTTTTAAGAGTTGTTATTTTTTGTTTGATTACCCATTGGTTCATTAATTCATGTAATGTTTTCTTGGCCTGTTGAAGAGCTGTCTCCTGTACATCTTGCAAAATTGTTTCATAACCAGCAAGTGCACAACACATTGCAATTTGATGTCCCATTTGTCCAGCACCAACAACAAGGATTTTTTTAATTGGTTGAATACTCATCACGCTCATCCCTTTCTGCTATAATGCCATTTAAAATAAAGTCTACATACATATCCGCCAATTCCTTGACAGTTAATTTTCCACATGGTTGGAACCAATGATAACTCCAATTTGTCACCCCTAATACGGCAAAGGAAATCATCTTTGGGTGGAGGTTTTTTCGAAATTCCCCGGATTGAATTCCTTTTGTAATCACTTGCATAACATTTACACGAAATTCTTCTCTTTTACCTTTTATTGTTTTATTATGTTCGGGTGTTAAATTACGTATTTCTCGAAAGTAAACACGACCGTGTGCGCCATGTAATTCGATGTCATGAATGATTAATTTAACTATCTCAACAAGTTTACCTCGAAAGCTTTTGACACTTTCTAAAATGGTTTTTTGTTTCTTTAATAAATCATCTATATAATGAAGATGAATTTCCATCAGCAAATTTTCTTTACTTGTGTAATAGTAATAAAATGTCCCTTTCGTTACGCCTAATGAATCGACAATATCTTGAATAGAAGTTTCGGTAAATCCTTTCTGTTCAAAGAGTTTTACGCTATTTTTTGCAATCTCTTCCTTCATACGGTCACGACCCTTTTTGGTTAATTACATTTTCCTCCCTTAACGCTCTTCGAAGAATTTTACCTACCATTGTTTTTGGCAACTCATCACGAAACTCTACATATTGTGGTACTTTATATGTTGCTATCCGCTTTCGTACCCAATCAATCATTTCCTGCTCTGTTACATCATGTCCCGCTTTTTTTACGAGGATGGCTTTAATTGTTTCCCCTCGGTATTCATCAGGTACGCCAATAACAACCGCCTCCTGTACAGCCGGATGTTCATATAATAATTCTTCAATATCACGTGGGTATACATTGTAACCACTTGCAATAATTAAATCTTTCTTTCGATCCACAATGTAAAGATAGCCATCCTCATCTACCTTTGCGATATCACCTGTATAGAGCCAACCATTTCGAAGTGTTACTTGCGTTTCCTCTGGCATATTCCAATACCCTTTCATCACTTGTGGACCACGAATAACTAATTCCCCTAGCTCACCAACTGGTACTTCTTGTTCTCCAGTAGATAAATCAACAATTTTATAATCTGTTCCCGGTAGACCAATTCCTACGCTTCCTGGTTTCCGTTGACCAAATGGCGGGTTGCAATGCGTAGCAGGTGCAGCTTCAGACAAACCGAATCCTTCTAAAATTTTAGCGCCTGTTTTCCCTTCAAATTCATTCATCATTTGTACAGGCATCGGCGCACTACCACTATTGCAAATGCGAATACTATTAATGCCATAGCTTTCTGCATTTGGATGATTAACGAGTGCAATAAACATTGTTGGCACACCAGGGAATTTCGTTGGTTGTTCTACTTTAATTGTCTGAAACACTTCTTCTAGTTCAAATCTTGGGAGTAAAATGATTGTCGTACCATTTAAGATAGATAAGTTCATACAGGAGGTCATACCAAATACATGGAATAATGGGATGACTGTTAGACATTTCCCTTCACCAAACTCATGCTCTTCATCAAAAAACGCTTTACATTGTTGAGCATTTACAGCAATATTACGATGCGTTAACATAGCACCTTTAGAGACACCTGTCGTGCCACCTGTGTATTGTAAAACAGCAATATCTTCTACTGGATTAATTGTAATTGGAGTTAAAGATACGTTCATACCTTGATTAATGAATTGTTCGAATGATCGATCTTCTGCTAACGAGAAACTTTCAGATTGAAAACTAACAACAATAATATGTTCTAGTGCGGTTTGATCGGCAATTGCTTTAATGCGAGGATATAATGGTTCGTATACGACTATTGCTTTTGCGCCAGAGTCGTTTAGTATGTGAACTAGTTCCTTTTCGAGATACATAGGATTTACTTGTGTAACAATGGAGCCTGCTTTCAAAATGCCATAATATGAAATAATATAATGAGGACAGTTAGGTAACATAATCGCAACTCGGTCCCCTTTAGCAATACCACCTTGCTGAAGTGAAGCGGCAAACAGTGAACTAAGCGACCATAATTCTTGATAACTAATTTCTTTCGAATAAAATTTAATAGCAATATGTTTAGGGATTTTCTCGACGGTTTCCTTCAAAATATCCACCATCGTTGTTACGGGAAATTCTATATCAGGTGAAATCGACTCAGGGTAATGACTATACCAAACTTTTTCTTGTTTCATCCAATTCCCCTTCCTCTATGTTTATATATGAACTAGCAAACACTATTAAGGTGAACGTTAGCATCTAGTAAAACAGGTGAAGTACCCCTTTTAGAACTTTTTACTCTCTGAAACTTTTCGTTTATTTATATAAACATGATTAAACAACTATCTTAAGTTTATAATCGAGATGTTCATTAACATGCATCCGTTGAATTAAGAAAGGATTATTTACTAAGCACTTCTCTATACTATTTTTATTACAAAATGATGGAATCTTTTTTAAAAGCACAAATACTGACCGGTTGGTATTTTCAGAATAATAAGAATTAATATAACTGTCAACCCCTTTTTCAAAAGCGCTTTCAAATTTGTTTTTATTCTTTATATGCCACTATGTTCAAAAGAAATTCACAAATTATATTGAAAAAAACTGCATCAAAATTTTAGAAAAATGTTTTTTTATAATGTCTTGTCATTGAATCTACTGAAATCCAGTGTTAATTGGCTAATTTTTAAGAAAAGTGCAACATACAGTATTGATACAGGTACATCGTTTTTAATATATTAAAAAATTATACTTTTCAGTAAAAATCTGCTTGATACTTAGAAAATTTTTCTTCTAGCCACTGAAGGTAATCCTCGCCTCCCCCTAAAATCACTCATGTATTCATCATCACAAAAAGACCAAATCCCTTTGAAATTTGGTCTTACTTCAATAAAGCCTTCCTCTTTGATTAAACATATTGCCCTATTTTCACTTGTTGTTCTACTAGATTGCGAGCGATAATCGTGTGCTGATTTTCATCTGTCCCCTCATAAATTCGCCATAGCCGCGCTTCACGGTACCAACGATCCATCGGCAATTCTTTCGTATAAATATCTCCGTAAATTTGTAAAACACTGTCTACCACGTAGTTCCCCATATTCGCTTCAAATAATTTCACCAGCGATGCCACATGCTTATTATCTCCCTCTTTATCTAGCGTAAATGCAGCATTTAGCACTGACCGTTTTGCTGCTTCAATATCACCAGCATAATTGGCCATCATCTGTTGCATTGCTTCATGCTCCACCATAGACTTACTAACTGTTTCACGTTCTTTTGAATAATCTATCGCCATTTGTAATAGATGCTCCGCCGCACCAACAGCTCGTACACTTGCAATCCAGCGTGCAAAGCTAACCGATTCAAGTCCTAAATTGTAGCCCTCGTGCACATCACCTAAAATATTTTCTTCTGGTACACGTACATGATCGAATACTAAGCTTGTTGGATTTCCTTCTCTCATCGTCGGAACAATTTTAGACGTCCATCCCATTTCACGATCTACAATAAAGCATGTCACACCGTCTCGCCCTGTTTTTTCATACGCCTCTTTATCTGTCACAGCAATGACCATCACAAAGTCCGCTTCATGTCCATCTGTGATCCATGTCTTCTCTCCACGTAACACCCATTCGTTGCCGTCTTTTACAGCTAGCATTTGAATGTTCGGTTTATGTGATCCATCATTTAGCTCTGTCATCGCAAAGCATGACTTCTTCTCTCCATTAATTGTTGGTATTAAATATCTTTTCTTTTGCTCTTCATTGGCATAATAAAGGATATGGTCAGCAGAGCCCCCAAACGTAAATGGCACGAATGTTTTTGCCAATTCCATTAAAACGATAGCTAACATCATTAGATCAAAATCTACACCGCCATACGCTTCTGGTGTATCAATACCCCAGAAACCCATTTCTTTTGCTTTTAATTGTAGCTCTTTTACTTTTTCAGGGGGTAAACTTGGTCTGCCCCCCTCTCGCTCATTTTTTAGTACTTCATCCTCAAGCGGAATAAGTTCCTCTTTCACAAATTGACGAATCGTTTCCTGCACCATTTTTTGCTCTTCCGTTAATCGGAACTCCATACATCCACTCCGTTCTGTATTACTTCTATTAAGAGCTGCCTCTGTCTACAATAAAGTGAAACTTCAATCAGTGGGGGTTTTGACGTACAGGACGTACTAATGCCGACGTCGTCACACGGACGTGACGTATTTTAGTCGGCCCTCATCCCCACTGATTGTTAGTTGAACCAATCGGGCTTTTACGGACAGTTGATCTCCTACCTATGCTTCTCGATTTTCCTTAAGCCTTGAGGTGGGAGTATTAATGCCCGTTAATGCGGGATAACTTGTCCAGTGATGACATCCTCTTTCATAAATCTAGATAGCCTACTGGATTCGTCTTTAGCAGGCTATCCGATATTCATTTCATTCAAGTCATTCTATTTTAATGTATTCTTCATACATTACTACATACTTAATTAGCACTTAGTGATACGGCATCCCAAATTAATCGGTACTGTTTATCAGGATTTTGGACTATTTGACAATTCAGGTCAAAAAGCATCGTTTCTCTATTTTTTACATGATATGCTGGCCATGTCGGCAGCTCTTCAATATTCGGGTCTCCTTCTTTCGCAAAAGTAGCCCATGCTTTATGCATATGGTGAGCGAGTGTATAATCAGGGGCGCTACCTAATAAAAACTCTGTACTTTTATTGAGTTGATGCCAGACAAAAGGGATTTCAAGTGCATGACATGCTTTTAATTCGCCATTTAGTACGGGCGATTCCCAATCAAATCGATACATCCAAACAGATGCACCTTGCCTTGCTTGCTGCTCTCCTAACCAAATGGCTGGTGCTGTAAATACATCAAATGTTAGTACTTTTTCAACTAACTCTTTATTCAAGGTTTCGTGCTGTAAATTTGGTTTAATTTGATCCCATTTATGTGTGAGCATTTTCTTTAAATACAGATCAATCCCCTCTTCATCTAATCCATCTAGTGCCGTATCAATATACGTAAATAAGCAGTATTCATCTTTTGTCGTTCCGATTAACAGATCGATATGCTTACTTGCCCCATTTACAATGGATAGTTCCGGTGGTTCTTGAATCACGACACCATCAATGACCGGACCAAGTAACATCGGTGATACATGCTTTGATGCTTCTAACAATTCTGCTGTTGATACCTCTTCTAATCTCGATAAATGCTCCTTATCTATTCCGAGTTTTGCTAAAATATCTGTACATACTTGTGTTGCCACTACAGATGGCAATACATTTCGTGCAGCCCCACTTTGTAAAATCGCCTTTTGGAACAAACCACTTGCAGAAGGAATGGCCAATAATATACCAATACTCATAGCACCTGCAGATTCACCAAATACCGTAATATTATTCGGGTCACCGCCGAATGCTTCAATATTTTCTTTAACCCATTTAAGCGCCGCTACTTGGTCAAGTATGCCGCAGTTCCCCGTACCTGCAAATTGCTCATTATCGACACTACCTAAATGCAAAAATCCGAAAACGCCTAGTCGATAATTGATAGTGACAACGACTACATCATGATGAACTGCAAACGATGCTCCGTTGTAAGATTTGCTGTTACCTGAGCCATTCATAAAGGCACCACCATGAATCCATACCATCACCGCTCTTTTTTTATTATCTGCTGCCGGTGACCAAATATTTAAATACAGACAATCTTCACTCATCTCATCTTCCTCGACATGAGCATCTAGAAATCTCATCATCTCCCTTTCAGGCTGTATAGCTGAAGGACCAAATTGTATCGCTTCATATACCCCTTCCCATGCATCAGGACTTTGTGGTGGACTAAATCGGAGTTTTCCAATTGGGGCTTTCGCATAAGGAATCCCTTTCCAAACCGCAATTCCATCCACTTGTTCCCCTATCACTTGTCCGAAATTCGTTTGTACAAGCGTCTCTGACATCCTCATTCCTCCTATTTAATGAACTCGACAAAAGCACTCATTCGGATGAAACGTCCTTTCACTTGCTGAAATGTATAGTGAATGAATTTTCATAAAAGCGTATGATATGGCACTTGAAAATATACAATTTTCTAATGTATTCCCCCCTAAACGTACAGAAAGCACGTTGCGAAAATGATTTATGAGGCATTGCGTACTGAAGGGATTAAATAAGTACTTTTACATGAGTAAAAGGGTGTTAGCAATTGTTAACACCCTTCTTTGGCAATATATTAGAAGCTCATAATAACCATGATGATCACTAGTATTATAAGGAGCAGATTTATTTTTTCCACTGTATAAAATAACGACGTTGGGAGTTGTGGCTTTAGGGCTCTCCAAGCTATATAAACCCAAGCAATGCAAACTATCAATAATATCGGTTGATACAGTGGACCGATATAAATATGCCACAGTACTGAACTACTAAAAATCCCGACAAACAATCCAACTGGTACATATGCGCCTTTAAAATATTTCGGACGATGAAACCCCTTCTTTTTATACATACGATTTAATATCGCTTGATGAATTAATACAATAAGCACGATCAATTGTGGCCACATAGGTAATACATCTACACTATATAACTCATTAAATACTTCGCTGTACCGTTCCGATTCCCCCGAATAATACAGTCCGGTATCCACATCGAGCATATCATACTCAGACACTTGGTAACGATGTTGAACTCCATCATCTTGCACGACCACTACATCCGCAATATGACGACCTAATTTCCCTTCTTGTGTAAACTCTTCTTTTTTAATGGTAGCAAAAAATTCCTTTACCTCTTCATTTAGCACACGGTCTACACCGATATAAAGCATTGAGGCACGACCATAAAATTCTCCTTCATCTCCGCCAAAATATTTATACACCTCTTGAATAGTACCTGTAGCAGTAGACTGTGATTGGGGAGGAATTATTAAAACAATCGCAAGTAGTACAATGCCTACAATCAATGCTAGCTCTTTCCAAATATAATTGTTCTTTTTTGGGCGCTGAATCTGATGATACATCGCTCTTTTCATTCCTTCGTCCACAGGTAATTTTTCAAGCTCTTGTAATTGTTTATGCAAATCCATTTTCATCCCCCCTAAGTAACCGTTCTAATGCTTTCATTGCTGTACGCTGTGTATTAGCAACCTTCGTCGTGGACCATCCTAAAATATGCGCCGTTTCTTCGATAGAAAGCTGTTCGATTTTTCGGTAAATTACCACTGCTCGGTGTTCTCTTTTTAATGTTTGTAGTGCAGCGTATAGCATAGCTCGACTTTCTTCTTGCTCAATCCATGTATGTGGCACAAAATGTATCTCCGTTTTCTCATGCTTCGTCTGAAACGGTAACCAATGAATTAATGCCTTTCGCCTGTAATGATCGACGACTAAATTTCTTGCAATTTGGTGTATGTATGTTGATAGTTTCGCTTGCTGTTTAAAATTACCTTTATAAACACGTAAAAAGGTCTCCTGTGTTAAATCCTCTGCTAACGTCTCGTCATCTACCATGTAAAAAATCGTGCGATAAATCGAATGAAAATATCTTTCATACAGCTCTTCAAAATCCACTTCACTCACCTCTTTCTACATTAGACGAACAAATGACAAAAATTTGTATGTTTAAATACTATTTTTACACAATAAGAAAAGAGTACCAATAATATCGCTATTATTGATACTCCATTCACTATATTTACATATCTACTATTTCCCATCACCAACGCCGCCAAATAGGCAACGAACACGTCGATTATATATACATTTTAATGTTCCAGCATAACGGTAGTGTTTTGCTCATAAGGGGATGTTTAGACCGAATACGGTAGCTTTTAGACCGTTAACCGCGGGCTTTTGCTCGGATACGCAAGGTTTAGACCGAATGCAACGATGTTTTGTTCGTATACCATAGCTTTTAGACTGTTAACTGTCGACAGTTTTAAGATGATTTATATAGTAAAAAACCAATCGATGATATCTTCATCTCATTTGACTATCGCATATACTACCCTATGATTAACCGAATCGTAGCAAGTCGTGTTTCCATCATTGTCCCAATTAAAAATACGAAAAATACTTCGATGATTGAAACAAGGAATCTTACTATGGACGATAAAATATCTATGACCATCACATGACGGCTGACATATCACTACTCATATTCTTTTTCAAATTGGATTGTGCTACGTACTGTATCAATTGGGCGTACTAATTGCTCAATTTGTGTACGTTTTTCTTCAAAGAATGGTGGTAAAGATAGTTTTTCACCAAGTGTTTCATATGGCTCATCTCCCATAAATCCTGGCCCGTCTGTCGCTAGTTCAAATAATATTTGCGGAGCGACTCTTGTATAGAGCGAGCCGAAGAAATAACGGTCCACAAATCCAGATGTTTGGAAACCAAAAGCTTCAATCCGCTCTTGCCATGCCACTAATGCCTCTTTGTCCTCCACCCGAAACGCTACGTGATGCACTGTGCCATAACCTTGTCTGCCAGTTGGACTTGCTTCATCGTGAATGATGATAACACTTGCACCGTTGCCACCTTCCGCTACTTCAAATAAATGTGTATTTCCATCACTTGCTGTTAATGTAAATTGGAAAACACGTTCAAGCACTTGCTGGAAGAAATCAAAGTCGGCAATACGAATTGTGACTGGACCAAGCCCCGTAATCGCATATTCAAGTGGAATCGGACCAGTTTGCCACGGCGTACCTGAAGCAACTCCTTGATTGTGTTCATCTGAAATTAATTGATATTGTTGGTTATCAAAATCAACAAACGGTAATACTTTTTTGCCAAACTGTTCTTGAATTCCTTCATGCTTCACATTTAATCGTGTAAAGCGCTTTTCCCAATAAGCTAATGCTTCATCATTTGGCACACGAAATGCAGTAATTGCAATTTCATTTGTTCCATGCTGTCCTTTCGGGATACCTGGGAAATCGAAAAACGTGACATCTGTACCTGCTGATCCTTTATCATCTGCGAAAAATAAATGATATGTTTGAATATCATCTTGATTGACTGTTTTTTTCACTAAACGCATGCCGAGTACATACGTAAAAAATTGATAGTTTTCCTCTGCACTACTTGTAATCGCTGTTACATGGTGAATTCCTTTTAATAATTCCATCTGAATACCTCCTAATTATTTTCCGCCGCTAAGCCGATTGTTTTGAGATGTTGAATCATCTGTTCTACTTCCTCATTCGATAAACATGAAAATAATTGTGTCATTTTTTGCTCGTGCACAGGGAAGATCTCCTTCATGAATGCCTCCCCTTCAGCTGTGATGCCTGTATAAATGACGCGGCGATCATTGGGACAACCACGTCGCTTCACATACCCCTTTTGCTCCAGTTTATCAATGACATACGTAATACTACTGCTTGCAATTAAAATCTTGTTCCCAATGACTTGAATCGGCTGTTCCCCTTTATGGTATAGAAATTCAAGCACGGCAAATTCCGTGGCATTTAAATGATATTGTGCCATATCTTTTTTCAATAAATCCTCTAAAGACCTTGAGGCTCGAAGTAATACAGTAATCGCATGTAACACCTGATTTCGCTGTTCCATCCTTTCACCTCTTTTATTTCAAATTCAATTATCTCTAATTCGAGATAATAATAACATATCCATTCCCTATCGTCTAGAAATCTGTTTAAACGTATAAAGGGGATGTTCAGAAAGTAAAAACTTCCTGAACATCCCCTTAGTATCCATTAAGAAATATTGCTCCTGCAGTGGTCACAAATGTCTTTTTAGACGGCTTTTTTCACTCGAATACGATATAGGATGATTAATAAAATAAACCAAACGGGTGTGAGTAACAATGCTGTTCGTGTCGCTTCTGCATACAGCATAATCCCTAATAAAAATACAAAGAATGCGAGTACTACATAGTTTATAAATGGTGTGAACGGTGCTTTGAATGTTGATGCTTCATGTAATGCACGATTTTTCTTTTTATAAATAATGTGTGAAATTAAAATAATGCTCCACACCCAAATAAAACAGATGGCACTAATCGTTGTAACTAAGCTAAATGCATCATCCGGCATTAACTTACTTAGTAATGCCCCTACTGATACGACAATCGTTGATACGATTAATGCATGTTGCGGTACACTTCGTTTATTTAACTTCGCAAATTTTGCACTCGCTTGATTATTTGAACCTAAATTAAATAACATGCGGCTCGTTGAGAACATCCCTGAGTTCCCTGCTGATGCAGCAGAAGTCATCACAACAAAGTTAATAATACCCGCTGCAATCGGAATACCTGCTAATGTGAATACTTGTACAAATGGCGAGCTATTCGCTGTCATCGTATTCCAAGGGTTGATTGCTAAAATAACAAATAATGCACCTACGTAGAATAATAAAATACGTACGGGAATTTTATTAATCGCAGATGGAATGTTTTTCTTCGGATCGGCTGTTTCAGCAGCTGTTACCCCAACGAGTTCCACCCCAACGAAGGCAAAGACAACCATTTGGAATGCAAGTAAAAACCCACTAATGCCATTCGGGAAAAATCCACCATGCGCCCATAAGTTTGACACACTCGCTGTACCTGCATCTGTTTGCAAGCCAGTTACAATCATATATAGCCCAATGACAATCATCGCAACAATTGTCACCACTTTAATAAGTGAAAACCAAAACTCTAATTCACCAAATAATTTTACTGTTAATAAATTTAAAGCAAGCAATACGACAACACAAATCAGTGCCGGTACCCACTGCGGAATATCAAACCAGTATTGTGCGTAAATACCTACAGCAATAATGTCTGCCATCGCTGTCATAATCCAACAAAACCAATAAGTCCAACCTGTTACATACCCTGCCCACGGTCCAATATATTCTGTCGCAAAATCGGTAAATGTTGTGTATCCTGCATTTGACAATAATAATTCACCGAGTGCACGCATCACAAAAAATAATGCAATCCCGACAATTAAATAGGCCAATATAATACTTGGTCCTGCAAGTGCTATTGCCTTACCAGAACCTAAAAATAGACCTGTACCAATCGTACCGCCAATCGCAATAAGCTGTACGTGGCGATTTTTTAAATCTCGCTTTAGTTCCATGCTGATTCCCCCAAGATGTACTTTTGAAACAACATATTCGCGAGTTCACTTACGACAATTTTATAAGCTTACATATGCTATAAAATACAAAAGAGACTAGTGGCAAATAGCACTAGTCTCATTAAACGTAAGAATAACAAAAAAATTCGACATGTTAAAGCTATAAATCGACATTGACAAGAAATCGTCAAATTTACGTGTAACATGTAAACCATTCAGCTAAAATAGCTGATCTTTATTACCCTTCTGTCCTTTTGCCTGAGATAGTGAACCCTTCGGCGACGCTTTATGCGTTCTCTCCAGAAAATGCTCCTGCTATAGTGTGATCCATAGCATTCAACGCGTTGTATATGCCTTGTTCTTGACAAGGTGATGTTATTTCAAGATAGTTACTATCTTAACAGGAAGGAATGAATTATGCAATTTAATATTATTTCATAATATTCTTTCTGCAGAAATATTCTACATAAAAGAGACAACCTCTCGACCGAAAGCATATTAATAAGTAAAACTTATTTTTAAATATAATAAAATCCAGTACCTTGCAGAACAGGTAACTGGATTTTGCTATTTCTATTTAATCGGAATAAATTTCAATGTTTTCTGAATACGATAAGCAAAGAAACCTGCAAAAATTGCTAAAACGATATCTTTTGGCATTGGTGGAATCATCCAAGCCCAAGCCATTTTGTATGAGAATCCTTCTGGTGCCCCCGCCCATAATGTATAAGCATAGTACATCCAGTTTGTCCCAATTACATAGTTTACAGCCATTGCTAGTAAAGCTGCAACAACATAAGACGTAAACGTTTGGAAACGCTCCACAATCCAACCAGCTATAAATGCACTTAAAATAAATGTTACAACAAATCCAAATGTTGGCAATAAAATAGCTGAGAAGCCACCACTAAATTTTGCAAAGACTGGTGCACCTGCAATACCAACCAACATATAAACTGTACAAGCGATTGCCCCTTTTCTGCTACCAAGCACAAGACCAGCAAGAATCGCAAAAAATGTTTGTAGTGTAATCGGTACACCGCCGATTACTAAAAACGGCGCAAATGCTGTAATATTGGCACCAATCATCATTAGCGTCGCAAATAATCCGCAATGTACTAAATCAACGACGCGCCACTTTGGTAAAGGTTTTGATACTGTTTCCACAAAAGACACTCCTATCAATCAATGAAATCGTATATAGGCGAAAAAAGAATCATACGCTGATTAAAAAATCACCTATATCGCATAGAATTTATAAGTTAACCTTAGAAATTTTTATGTTAACAAAAATAATATAGAATAAGCTTTTTTATGTCAACCGTTTTTTTATTGTTGTTAACTTAAAATAGTAGAAGCGGTAGCCGCTTCTACTATTTTTACATTTCTTTTAACACCGCTACGATTTCATTAAAACGCCGATTTAATTGGGCATATTCCGGATGACTCGTCGTCATAAACGATAACTTCCCTAGTATTTCTTGCTGTTCATTTAATAGCTGCAACCGCCTTGCCTCATTTGTATCTGCCTTTTGAATTGCTATTGGTGCTTTTATTTGACCATTTTTTATTTCCCACGTTTTATTCGTTATTTTTTCGACAAAATAACGGTCATGTGAAACAACAAGCAATGAACCATTGTAATGCTGCAATGTTTTTTCAAGCTGTTCACGTGATGGCAAGTCTAAATGATTGGTCGGTTCATCAAGTATAAGCAAATCTTTTTGCTCCAAAATGTATTGCATCAGTTTACATTTCACACGCTCGCCCATGCTCATACTATCAAAAGGCTGTGCCCACTGTACACTCGTAAAGCCAAGGCGTTTCATTAAATGTTGCACTTTTCCGCGCCCTTCAAATGTCGGTTGATAGAAAAACTGTTCTGGCGCTTGATCTAATGGCAAATCAAATACATTTTGTGTTAAATAACCGATTTGTGCCGTTGGTGAAAGCCAAATCTCACCTTCAGCCGTTTCAAGCCCCATCAGTATATTAAGTAATGTTGTTTTCCCTGCTCCATTTGGACCAACGAGCGCAATTTTATCACCTGTAAGCATCGTTCCATTCACGTGCTTTAATAAGTGACGGTTGCTATAGCTTTTGCTAACATTTTTTAGCTCCATTAATCGCTTACCGCGCTTTCTGCTCTGAGGAATGGAAAAATCAACCGCATATTCCTCTTTCACTGCCTCTACTTGATGCTTGTCAAACTCTTTTTCTAACCGTTTACGTTTGGACTTTACTTGCGCATCCATCCGCTTTGCCTTGACACGATAAAACTCTTTGAAACCTTCCTGCTTCGTTGATTGCCGATGTGCTTTTTCTGACCAAGAGGCTAAATTAGCTAGCTGTTGCTCAACTCGTTCAAATTCCTTTTGCTGCACTTCATATTGATGTTGCTGTGCCTTCCGCTGTTCGTCACGTTGCTTTTTATAGGTCGTGTAGTTTCCTTGGTACGAGGTTATTTGCTCGTCTTCAATCGCCCAAATCGTTGTCGCAACTTCGTCTAAAAAGTGGCGATCATGCGAGACAATCACGACAGCACCTTGATAGCTTTTGATTTCTTCTACGAGTAGCAGTAAAGACTGGGCATCTAAATGATTCGTCGGCTCATCTAATAATAAAATATGTGCATTTGCTTGAAACCCTTGCATTAATCGGAATTTTAGCTTCTCCCCACCACTCAAGTTTTCATAAGAAACATTAGGAATCGACCATAGCCGCTTTATTTGTTCAGCTGAAAAGTACTCTGCCTCCTGCTTTACATAGGCAATTTCGATTGGTTGGAGGTGTTGGATCATTCCGGTTGATGGTTTTCTATTTTGTGCAATAACTTCAAGCAGTGTCGATTTCCCCGCACCATTTTTTCCAATAATACCGATTACTTCGTTCTCCTTGATCGTTAACGTGATTTCTTTCAAAAGCGGTTGCTCTTGAATCGAAATCATAACATTGTTTAGCTTTAATAGTTCTTTCATACACAGTCCTCCTAAGCTTGGGAGGAACAAAAAAACCCTCCCAAATTGAATTGGAAGGATTAATCTACAGCATGCACAAATACACTTATCCCTTTAAAGATAAGCTACGTTATTTATGGAAATGGGCAGACTAATCCTATTGTTTGTTGAATCGAATGTTCGATTTGGTCCAAAAAATAAGATTAGTTTAACATCGGCCACCCATCTTCCCTTCATTGTTTGTTAGTTTCACTATAGCATAGCGATTTTTCACTAGTCAAAGCTTTTCATAGTCTTCTTTTAATAGCCCATATACATCATGATCCACAAATCGATTATAGAGCCATTCTACTTGGCGCACACAGCCTTCTTTTTGGAAGCCTAGCTTTTCTGGGATGGCTTGACTTCTTTTATTACCCGTTGCTACACGAATTTCTATGCGGTTTAAGTTATTTTCTATAAAACAATATTTTATGACTGCCTCACATGCACGTACCATTAAGCCCTTCCCTTGATATTCTTCTCCTAGCCAATAGCCAATCGATGTCGAACGGTTTGCCCAGTTAATACTATGTAACCCTATCATACCAGCAATTTTCCCCTGATAGCAAATGGCTAACTGAAAGCCATTGTTTTTCGCAAATTGCTGAAGCGTAAAATCAATAAAACTCTCCGAATCTGCTACTGACTTTGTAGCATCGACCCACGGTAACCATTCTCTTAAGTAAGAGCGGCTACTATCCGTCAATGTAAACAGCTCTTCTGCATGTCGTTTTTCTAATAGACCTAAATACGTATCAGCATTTATTTGAATTGTAAACATCACAATACCACCTACCAATATTTAATATAATGTAAGACGCTATCTTCTATATGCATTCCGACTTTTTCATAAAGTTGTTGCGCTTGTACATTGGAGATTGCTGTTTCTAATGTAATATAACGTGCATTTTGCGCCTCACAAAAAGTAAAGCATTGTTCAATGAGCGCTTGTGCTACGCCTTTTTGCCGAGCAATTGGACTTACGTATAAATCATTTAAAATATACGCTCGCTTTAGCCCAACTGTAGAAAACGTAGGATAAAGCTGGACAAATCCAACCGTTACATGTTCAATTATTGCAATAAATATTATAGAATCTTTGTTTACCAAGCGGTGTTGTAAAAAATGCTTCGCCGCTACTACATCACTTGGTTGCTCATAAAACTGGCGATATTCATCGAGCAACTTACTTGTTTCTTCTAAACGATTTTCCGTCAATTGTTCAATCTCCATGCCTATCTTCCCTTTCTATATGTTCTTCCATTAACATTTCAATTTCTTTCGCATTATATTGATCGGACGAATTTAATCCACGTACTACATTTTTCTGTCTTTCTAGTGAATGATTTTGACTAAAGTTCCATTTTCCTTCTATTCTACTAATCTGAATTTCAAAGTTAATAAGTGTAACGCTGAAAACTACTGCGCCGTTAATACAATAAGAAAAAAAGAGCTGTATAAAAGTTAAATATTCGCTAATATTAACGATTTAAACTTTCTATAAACTCTTCTGATTCCTCAGCTATTCGCTCATAGTCAATACTATGAACATAGTGAGAGGAGTCTAACTCAATTAATTTACCATTAGAAATCATACTAATAAAATCATGTTGAATTCCATTCCACGTTTTATGATCAAAACCTGTTCCCTCACCATTGGATGCAAACAACAATATAGGAATGTTCGGCATTCCAACTTTTTTGACTTTTTGTGCATTTGCTTTTATCTTATTTATTTCATTGATCATATCTTTAGTCAATGTTCTTCGATAAAAAATTACTTTATACAACTTTTTCTCTTTATCTGTTAAATTTCCGTATTTTATTGCGTCACTTTCCGATAGATTTGGAATCCACCTGGTTAAACCCATATTTGCAGCTAAAGTACCTAATCGAACGAGGAACATATTGATATCTAAATCTTCATATGCAGCTGGAACAGCCATATCTAATCCAATAATAGCTTTTATTTCATCAGGATAGTCTTGCGCCCATTTCAAGGCTTCAATGCCAGACATAGAATGAGGAAATAAAATATATGGGCCTTCAACTCCTAATTTAAAAAGAGCTTCTTTTGTTTCAGCTAGAATTGTATCGATGTCTCGATCAGTATCTGTGACTTCGCTAAATCCATAACCTGCCTTTTCAACAACAGCAATTTTATATTTATCGCTTAACAAGGAATAAAGTGATTTAAAATCTAATGCAGGTGAGCTTGTGCCACCACCAGACATAAAAACAAGAGTTTCCTCTCCTTTTCCTTCTATATAAACGTGCATTTGATGACCATTAACTTCTACAAGTTGCCCAGTCGGAACAAATAGTTCTCCTTCTTTTGACAATTGTATTTTATGATTAATAAAGCTCACAGAAAGAATCAACACAAAAAACGAAATAATAACTGTAAATATTATCAACACAATACGTTTAAATCCTCTTTTCTCACCTATATTCTGGCTCTCCACCATAACTCGTGCTTGATTTTCTATCAATTCAATAATTTTACATTTAATTATAGAAGGGAAGCGAAAACTCACGTATTGTAATTGTTGACTAGACAAACCACGAGAGGAGTTTTCACTTTGTACTCCAAGTTTATCAAAATGCTATTACCGTTACCATCTTTTTCAAATTTTCTTTTCCACCTGATGAAGAACGTTGATTTGTGGCACAGTGGCACCAGGAAGATTTGCATATAAAACATATTTATCAAACATTGAATCCTCTGAGATGTATGTTGAAAGCGACAACGATGACACAAGCAAAACGACGATTAACAGCATGGTTTAAACGCTATCAATTTCATCTGTGTGGTGCCGTTTAAAATTGCAAAAACATTAACAAAAACGTTACTGGATACCATTCTTTTACCGCTATCGAATGGCATTATGGAAGGCACGAACAATAAAATTAAACTCATCAAAAGACGGGGTTTTGGCTATCGAAATGAAGACCGTTTATTTCTTTGTTTAAGTTTGGAAACAGGTTGCTGATTTTGTCACCCACGACTTTTGGTGATGAACCAAATGGATGAAAGTAAAATTAAAAATGAGTCCGGTGCCATACCGAACTCATTTTTAGCACCTACCTAATGAAATAACCTTGTATAATTTTTAAGGTCACTTCAATCTAAAGTGCTTTATCTCTATTTAAATAACTCAGGATATGCCGTTTTTGCCACAAGCTCTACTGCTTCGCCGATACGTGGACCTGGGCGACTTGTCATATCCGCGTCGATTTTGAATACGAGGTCATTTTGCACCGCTTGGATTTGATCCCAGCTTGCACGCGCTTTAATTTCAGCAACTGGGTCCTCTGTGTAGTACACTGTTGTGAAAATTTGCTCTGGGTTACGTGCAATGACATCTTCTGTTGCCACACTAAACCAACCTTTTTGATCAGCAAAAATATTTTCCACACCCGCTGCTTCTAAAATCTCTTGTTGGAATGTTTCGCTACCTGTTGTCCAAATATCTGGAGAAGGTGCAATTTCAAAGTAGATTTTTGATTTTGCTACATCCGCTGTTTTTTCTTGTACTTCAGAAATTTTCACTTTAATATCTTCTACTAGCCTGTCTGCAACTGTTGCTTGTCCTACAACATCACCAAGTTGTTCAATATCACCATAGACATCTTCAAACGACGTTGCAGATGAAATAACAAATACTTTCACGCCCGCTGCCTCTAGCTGTTCTACTTGTGCTTCGTCACCAATTGTATACGCAATGACTACATCTGGATTCATCTCGATAATGCGCTCAGCATTAAATGCGTAAGAATCCGATACACGCTCAATGTCTTGAGCGGCTTCTGGATAATTATCGTAGTCTGTTGCCCCAATGATTTTATCACCTACACCAAGCGCAAATAAAATTTCTGTGTTACTTGGTTGTAACGAAACAATTGTTTCAGGTACTTCTTCAAATGACACTTCCGTACCGCGGTCATCGACAACTGTATATGGCCCAGCTTCAGCTGCTTCTTCTGTTTCTGGTGCAGATGCTGACCCTGATATCGTTCCTTCTTCTTTAGCGCCACAAGCCGCTAATAAAAGCGCTGCTGCAAGTGGTGCTACGTATTTCATTTTGTACTTCATTATCTATCCCTCAATTTTCCCATATGATTTTGATTTAAATGGTATTTCCTCTACACCATGTATTGTATTTACTTCCACAGCTAGTACGAAAAATACATTCGCTAGTAGTCCTAAAAATTGAAATAATATCTCTTGGACTTCGCGTTCTTCACTTACTTTATGCAGTGCACGGTACGATTTCTTTGCTTCGCTTCGGCAAATATGTAATGCTGTTGCACCTAGATGCCCTTGCGGTAGCACAAATTGTTGAATCGTTTCTCCTGCTCTGTCCACAAATTCATCATAAATGCCATCTAGCCACGCTAAATCCTCTGCTGTAATAGCCACTCTGCCTCGAACAGAGCCATTCACATGATAGGCTAACGGTTGAATTTGTCGTAAAATCGCTAGAACTTCCGCATTTTTTTCCGATTCTTCTAATATAGCAATCGCGTCTCCGATACGTGTTGTTAGGGAATCGGTGCGGATTTCATAATCGACTAAGCAACTTTTTTCACGCATAAATGGATAGCATGAATAACGCCAATCCTTTGCCATCCTTATTCCTTCTTTCTTGCTTCAAAATTAAATGTGTCATCTGTTATCGGCGCTACCTTCGCTACTGCATATGTTGCACCCTTCTGCGAGAAAAAGTCGTAAGTTGAGCCTTCGTTGCGAATCCCATTCATAACGATTGGATTGACCTCTTCCTCAGGGAACATCGCATCAAAGCCTACATTCATTAACGCTTTATTCGCATTGTAGCGAACGTACGCCCTTACTTCTGGTGAAAGACCTGTTTCCGCATAGACATCATCTGTATATTTCATTTCATTTTGATATAAATCAAGTAAAAACTCATAGCCCCATAGCTTTAAAGCGTCTTGCTGTTCTGGACTAAATTGTTTAAATAAGTTTTGTGCAAAGAAACCAACTGCGACACCGTGAATGGACTCATCACGTAAGATCAGCGAAATCACTTCCGCGCTATTACGCAAGAAACCTTGTCCCCCTAAATACAATGGGTAAAAGAAACCGGAGTAAAACAGAAACGATTCGAGCATAACGGAAGCATACATCGCCTTCCAAAGTGACTCTGGATTATCTTCTTCAATCGCCTGATACACTTCGCTAATACGGTTTGCTTTATATTGAAGAAACTCATTCTTTTTGACCCATTCAAACACTTCATCGATTTCGCTATTTGTACAAAGCGTTGTAAAAATATACGAATAAGACTTAGCATGAATGGCCTCAAATGCGCCAAATACGGTTAGTACTGCCTTCTCTTGAAAATCAGGCGTAAACTTGGCAATCTCATTCATGCCAATATTTGTTTGTACGGTATCCAGTAATGTCAGCCCACCAAATACTTTTTTATACGTATCTTGATGTTCAAAGCTTTGCCACTGCTTGACATCTTTTGAAACCGCGATTTCTTCTGGGAACCAAATTTGCTTCCACTGCTGATCCCAAAAAACTTGCGCTAAATCACTTGTCGGCTTATTCCAGTTGACCGCCTCAAAAGTTAAATTTGACATGCCACACACTCCTCCAAGCTTTGTAAACGCTGACGCACATAATAAACGGATTTAATGCCTTTCATCCAAGCATAAATATACACTTTGGCAAGCTGCTCGGTTGTCCATGCATCCGTTACATAAAGTGTCATCGAAATGCCTTGGTCAACATGTTGCTGTGCTGCTGCGTATAAGTCTATTAAATCGTACGGATTGACATCGTATGCTTCTGTATATAAATGCTCGTTATCGTTTGTTAAAAACGGCATCGGATAAATCGTACGGCTATCTGCATAATCACGAATTTCCACGCGTTCTGTAATCGGACTAATGCTAGCTGTGCAAGAGCGGATATAGGAAATACTCCATTTTGTTACTCTCGTATAGATACGATGGGTGAGTCGTTACTGTTTTCCGCTCACCTCTCTAAGTTTCCTTAGAGTGCAGACTATATCTTAATCTCAAAACAAATCCCAATCTTCTGGAATTTTTAATTGGTGATATATGCTAGGTTTTAAATCACTATGAACAAATCTATGGCAAGGTTCACATAAACAAATTAAGTTTTTTTCATGATTGGCTCTTTCATAATCATTATTAAACAAAATAAACGGATAAATATGATGGACTGATAGCTCTTGTCCATATTCTTCCTCTGTAATATTACATATTTGACAAGTATAAAAATCCCTTGCTCTAACTAAGTCCCTCTGCGAAGGCCAATTTTCTCCATAGTATTTTTTTCTTCTGTTAAATTGAAAACCAATAAATCTAGCATTATTTTCACCGCTAAATAGTTTAAACTTTCTAAAATAATCACCCATGCATTTTCTTGAACAAAACCAATACTTCTGTTTTAATTGCAATGACGGTGCCTTATACATGTCATTACTACAATGGAAACACTTTGTATTGGGTTTCTTACCTGTTCTATAGCTAGCTCTATAACACTTTTCAGAGCAATATTTAGCATCTAGTCTAGAAACCCATACCTCAAACAAACTCCCACATTGTTTACATCTCTTTTCAATAGATTTTGTGGCTTTTAAATGTTTGTCATGGCATTCTTTCGAACAATATTTACGTTTATTTCCACTAGCAGTAAATTTGCATAAACAGTATTCACACGTCAATTCAGGTGTATACCTTCTCCACCCTTTCTTCCTACAATTGGAAGAACAAAAAACATTTTTGGCGTTAATTTGATTCGCATTTGGTTTGAATTTATTATTGCAGTAAGAGCAAATTGCAAATAAACCATCTAAATTGTATTTTCGGTTTTTCAGTTGCTTTGCTTTTGAATTACAGGCATCTGAACAATATTTTTTACGATTATTGCCTTCACTCTTTGAAAAGTTCTTTTTACAAATAGGACACACTGCTACTATCATTTTCTTTTCAACTTTTCTAAACGCCTTACCACATTTAGCACTACAATATTTATTATTATTAGAGTGACTCTCATAGATTATTTTACAGTTTAAACATTCTTTTTTCATATTTTGAGATTCCTCCCACTTAGTCGTTGAACGTTCATCTTAATATTATAAGATGCTTCGCTGCGGATTTCCCATTGTTACATACTTCTCTCTTTTACTTTACCCAAGTGGTTAGCTTGGCCATCATATATATCACTATTATGATTTAGTGTAGAAGTCTTTAGGGATTCCCCGTCAATTCGAGAGGTTATCGATACTCATCACTGAATAAAGGGGCAATTTATTTACCCGTCGGAGCAACCGCGAGTCGGTAAGCATGGAATAAACCATATTGCTCTACTTGTTGCTGAAGCTCTTGCCACATTTCCTTTGTAATGAACGGCACATTGCCTAATGCTTTTTTCGCGCTATCCGATAGTTGTGAAAACTCTTTGTTCGTATACTGATTGAAATATTCGCCATTCGCGTAATCACTGTCTGCAAATCGGTAAAATGTTTGACCTGTTTCCTTTGCAATTTCCATTGATGATTTCAAGCTAAAGTAATTGATCGCTTCCATAAAATGATCCATAAATTCGACCGATTCCTCTGAGCCATAACGAATGCCTTCTGTCGCAAGGTGACCGTGTAAATTCATGACACCTAATCCAATCGAATGCATCCGTTCATTTGCCTTTGCGACAGATGGTACGTTTTTAATGTAGGTCATCTTGGATACATTCGTCAGTAAACGTACCGCTGTATCTACAAGCACATCAAAATCTTGTACTTTCGTCGCTTTGTAAATATCAATCGAGCCTAAATTACACGACACATCCATACCATATTCATTCGGCTGATCTTGATCGGTAATCACACTCGTTTCCTGAAATTGCAAAATTTCTGTACATAAATTAGACATTTTGACACGTCCGATGTTTTTTAACGGATGGGCATTGTTCACATTATCATCAAAGATTTCAAACGGATAACCCGATTCAAACTGCGCTTTTTTCACTTCTGTATAGAGCTTTCTCGCATTCAGTCTCTTCAATTTACGAATATTCGGATTATCGAGTAACTCATAATACATCTCTGAAATTGAAATTTCAGACATCCGTTTGCCATATTCCTTATAAATATCGTAACTACTAAACAGAACGATATCTTTATCTCTTCGCATTAACTCAAAGAAAATACTTGGAATGATAATGCCTGTTGATAAGGTCGCAAGCCGAATTTTATCATCGGCATTTGGTTTTTTTGATGAAATAAAGCTTTCGATATCGCCGTGGAAAATATTTAAATAGACAACACCTGATCCATTACGCTGTCCAAGTTGATTGGAGTAGCTAAACGAATTTTCAAGCAACTTCGCAACAGGCATCACACCACTCGCTCGGTTCAGTATTCCTTTAATCGGGTCACCGAGTGGGCGTAAATCCGTCAAGTTCACACCAACACCACCACCAAGGCGGGAAAGCTCTAAACAGTAGCCAATATTTTCGGCAATCGAATTCATCGTGTCATCCATCGTTAGCTTAAAGCAGCTCACTAGCTCACCGCGTGCTTTTTTTCCGCTATTAAGAGCTGTCGGGGTAGCTGGTTGGTATGCTTCCATTATCGCCTCTACCGCGCGCTCTGCTAACTGCTCATCACCTTGTGCTAAATATAGCGCAATAATAACAATTCGATCCTCATACTTTTCTAAAATCTCTTTGCCATCGCGACTTTTCATCGCATAGCTTTCATAAAATTTACTTGCACTCATGAAAGACGGAAAGCGAAAATGATACGCATACGCCTTTTTGTATAACCGCTTAATAAAGTCAAATGAGTACATATCTAAAAATGCTGGCTCATAATAGCCTTCATCCACTAAATAGCGCAGTTTTTCCTCTAAATCAATGAAATAACGCATACGTACATTAACATCTTCTAAAAAGTAGCGTCTCGTTGCCTCTAAATCCTTCACTAAATCAAGCTCGCCTGTTGCGCGATAACGATTAAGTACCTCATTATTTAATTTCAAATACTGCTTCATGCTGTCCCTCCTGTATATGCTCATAGTAAAACGCTTGAATTGCCGCATAATCCTTCGCTGTGCCACGCAAATCTAATTTACATACAAGTGGAATGTTATACAGCGCGGCTAATTTATCGCCTGCTTGTCCAAATACTTGATGACCAAAATTGCTATTACCACTAACAATGACCCCTCTACAAAGCTTGTAATGTTGTTTCATAAACCGTTCTACTAGTACTGGAATATCTCCTAAACCATCTGTATATGTAAATAATAAAAAAGGGGTTGTTAGTTGTTGTACTTCATTCATTTCAATGTTTGGTAGATGTAAAGTTTGTGTCACATAGCGTACGTTTCCGGTGCGACTTGCATATACAATCATGCTTGCATCGCTTCAATTTTCGAGAGGATGTTTGGAATATCCCCGATCAGTTCACCGTTCACTTCTAAAATTGGTACAGAAGAGAAGCCTGCTTGCTGTATTCTCTCCATAGCCGCTGTGTCATTGTCAATATTAATCCAATCTGCTGATAAGCCCGCCTGTTGTAGTTCTGATTTCACCCATAAACATTTTGGGCAAATCGTTTTTGTATATAGTTTCATACTATTCTTCCTTTCTCATATAAAAATAAAAAAAGCCACCTAACAATGAGGTAGCTTGAAATGGAAACGTCAAAAAAGAGTCCGCCTCCATTTCCTATCCCCCGAAGAAATGTACAGTAGTCTAGCTAGGCAGGTCTCCTGGCTTTGCTTCATCCTTTGACGCTCCTTCCCGTACAAAAACGTACAGTGGATTGTTTCGTCATCGTCAGCATTTACAGTTGCGGGGACAGCGACGGATTTACACCGTTCTTCCCTTTTAAACTACATATAGTAGTACCATCACTAGAACAAACACAATATATTGTTTAATTTCAACAAAACTTAGTATAGCATGTCTTGAAATGTTCTGCAAAGCTATTTTTGAAATTGCTTACAAAGTTTGATTACATCCGGTTATTTCTAGCTAAGAAGTAACGTAAAATCATGCTATTTCTTTATCCATCAGACGATAAAATTAGACACAAAGAATGGCTCAAATGAATATACTTATTCATTCTGAAAATCTATACACGACTTTATTCCATTATATAGTGAACACCTTCGCAAAATTTGTCAGAAGATATTTTAGTGCACACGAAAGGAGGCTTGTTCAATAAGTGAATAAGCCCCCTCTATAAGGAATGTTTGAACTGATTGCGCCTATCGTAAGCATTCTGTTTTAATGATGATGGTGGTGATGCTCATATCCATGCTCTTCTGCATATTTTCTAAAGTTCTCTAAATCTTGCATCCCTGTCGATGTACCATTCATCGCTTGCTCAGCACGTTCGACAAGGACGTGTTGTAGCTTTGGATGATAGCCAAAATAATTAGCAATTTGAATGTCGACCTCTGGATAGGTCACTTGGTAGTTATCACGCATTTTGTACATGCGCTTCATTAAAATACCTGTAAATAGGAAGTATGGCAACATAATGATTTTTTTCGCCCCAAACTTCACACAGCGCTCAATGCCCTCGTCAACTGTTGGCGTTGCTACACCCATAAACGCACTTTCTACCCAAGGCACGTCAAGCTTTTCCCAAAGTAAGCGTGAAATTTTATAGAAATCCCCGTTCGCTTCTAGATCGCTTCCACCACGTCCTACCAATAAGATGGCTGTATCTTCATGTTTTTGATATGGGTCAAAGCCAATTTCTTTTAACCGTTCCAATAAAATTTCAAAAATTCCCGCATGAATCCCAATCGTTTGCCCGTACGTGAAGGTGATTCCTGGGAATTGTTCTCTTGCATGCTCAATCTCTGCTGGGATGTGCATTTTAGAATGTCCCGCATGGAGTAGCATGATGGGAATCACATGAATCTCCTCTGCGCCCTTTTCAACACAAAGCTCGATCCCGTCTTCAATATTCGGTGAAGCAAATTCTAAAAAGCATGTTTCTACTAAAATAGCAGGGTCGATTAAGTAGGTTGTACGTTCTATAAACTCACGCACTTCATCATTTCCAGCTTCTACTCTGCTGCCATGTCCAACAAATAATATCGCTTTTTTTGTCGCACTGGATTTTTCTTTTCGTTTTAATACTTTCGTTTTCGATATACCTTTTGTAAAAGTTGGCGTTGCTTGTGCTAAACCATTTTGCGTCATATTGTAAATCATGTGCTGATCTTCCACTTGACCTGTTACAATATCTCGTCCTACTTGCTCATTTTTTACGCTATACCATTTTCCTTCTGGATAGGAAATAACGACGCATTTATCCTTACAACGGCCGTTACAACGTGTACGTGATGTATGAATCATTTCATCCAGGTTGTTTTTTGTAATTTCATCTCGGATAGCAAGTGTCACTTCTTCAGCACCTGCGCCCATACACGTACTACCGTTACAAATTAATAAATGGCGTTGCATTCCTTGTAAGTTCCATGTTGTCATGTTGTCAGCTCCTTTTTTGGCTCCCACGAAATAACCGCAGCATAAAATGTATGGCGATAATGCACCCCGTCTGCATCCTGCTCAATAAACGGCGCTAATGACTCGAGTACATGCTCCGTTGAAAAGTTCATGTCGATGATTTTTTTACTTTGTGCAGCAACTAGCGCTTCCATTGTTGGATAATGATACGTACGCTCCAGTTGAATCATCTCGCAATCAGCATAAATCTCAAGCTGATATAGCATATTTAAAATTTCAATATAGTCGCGGCGCGGGTATTTAATCGAGTAGCCGTATTTTTCATCTAATATTTTGTAATGCGGTTGAATCGGCCCTGTTGTCAGCCCGATAATTGCTCGTTTTTTTGCTAATGCATTCATTTTTTTTAGCGTGTCGAGCATCTGGTACATGCGGTAAAAACAGTTGACGCCTAACACGACATCATGTTGCTCTAGCACTACTTCTTCCCATTTCCCATGCATAAATGACACATGATTAGCCTCTTCAAAGTATTGTGCTAAATAAGAAAGCACACTTTTAGAACCGTCTACACATGTTAATTTTGCTGCGTCCTCCGCTAGTGGAAATGTATAATTTCCCCATCCAGGACCAATTTCAATGACGGAATCTTCCTGTCCAATATACTTTTTCATCACCTTATAAATCGGTACGGCATGGGCTTCAGTTTGCTTGTAGGATTTTTTTTGCATCGACTGTGCCCAAAAGGCTTCCTCTAGCGAATCATCTACCATTCGCTCTGGCATATTGCCATGCCAATCAAGCATCCCTTCCTGCCATAGCTTTTCAAAATCAATTGCTAATGGTCCTTTCAAGTTACGACCTCCTTTAAATAAAAAAGGTGGGCCAGAAAGTAAAAGCTTTCGGACCCACCCTTCACTTCTCGATCAATATCTACTAAGAAATATTGCTCCTGCGATAGTCGCATCAACATGCCACCATCCCCTTGAAAGCAAGCACTATAGTATGTAGTACAATGCTTCCCATAATCCCGTGGGTACATTTCGTGTTGGTTTGGCAGGTCTCCTGACTTCACATCCTCACAAGACAAATCCCTTCCCGCATACGCAGTGGTGTCGATTTGTTGCTCCGTTTCACAGTGGCGGGTACCGTGGTGAATTTGCATCACACTTCCCTATTAAGTAGTTCTCACTACACCAAACAACATGTTATGTAATTAATGTATATAAAAGCTCCATATTAAGGTGGCGACGTACATGCACATCAAGCATTTCATAGGCTTGTTCACGACGTTCTGCTTCGGATTGCACCACTGTATCAATTGTTGCTAAGCCTTTTTCAAGGCGAATTCGATTAAAATAATTTCTTGTGAACTGTCGATTATGGAAAATTCCATGCAAATACGTACCAATCATGCGATCATCGTCACTTCTTATACCATCTGTTCGACCGTCATGTAATTGTACAAAAGGCTTTACTAAATCGTTTGCTCGTGTACGCCCTAAATGAATTTCATAGCCTGTTACCTGTTCACCCGTAGACAGTTGGCCAGATACTTGAACCGTTTGTTTTTCTGCTACAAAAATCGTTTCTAACGGTACTAACCCTAGTGTTTGAGTAACCCCACCACTTGCCTCGATCGCTTCCTCATCGATTAATGTCTCACCAAGCATTTGATAGCCACCACAAATACCAAATATATACGTGCCATTTTGTGCATGTTGCTGAATCGCCTGTGCCAGTCCTGTTTTTTCGAGCCATTCATAGTCTTCCACCGTATTTTTTGTCCCCGGTAAAATGATGACTGTTGGATTTTTTAGCTCTGCCACGGATTTGACAAAGCGTACACCTACTTGTGGCTCATCCATTAATGGATCGAGATCGGTAAAGTTCGAGATGCGCGGGAAACAAATGACAGCAACATCGATTGGAAACTCCTCTGCTTGTGGCTTTTTCAATCGCAAGCTCGATAACGCCATCGAATCCTCTGCCTCTATTTGCACATCGATATGTGGAATTACACCAAGCACTGGAATATTCGTATATTCCTCTAACCACGTAATCCCGCTATCAAGTAGCTCCTTCATCCCGCGGAATTTATTAATAATAATTCCTTTTACACGTGCTCGCTCCGCCTCATCTAACAGCATCAACGTGCCAACGATCGAAGCAAAAACGCCACCTCGTTCAATATCTGCCACTAAAATAACTGCCGCATCCGTTTCATGTGCCATGCGCATATTGGCAATATCTCTTGCCTTTAAGTTAATTTCTGCTGGACTGCCTGCGCCTTCAAGCACAAGTACATCATATTGTTGTGATAAACGTTGAAGAGATGACCTTACTAATGGCATCACTTCTTCAACAAACTGTTCGCGATACGAAACAGCGTCCATATTTGCAAAAGGCTTCCCATGTACAATGACCTCAGACACCATATCGCCCTTTGGTTTAAGTAATATCGGGTTCATATCCGTTGTCGCAATGGTACGTGCCGCCTCTGCCTGCACACCTTGCGCGCGTCCAATCTCGCCACCGTCTTCTGTAATATATGAGTTTAATGCCATATTTTGAGATTTAAACGGAGCCACTCGGTAACCGTCATTTGCTAAAATACGACATAAAGCTGTACAAATCACACTTTTCCCAACGTCTGAAGCCGTCCCTTGAATCATAATAGCTTTCATTAAAATTCAAGTCCTTTCACAGCAGACACATCTTGATCTGCATAATAATGCTTCGTCGGTTCAATCGTCGATACTAAATCGGCTAATGCGACAATTGCTGGGTTAGCAGAACGTCCCGTAATGACCAAATGCATATGGGGCGGGCGGTTTTGAATAGCTTCTAACACTTCTGCTAAAGGTAGTACATCATCGATTGGGAATTTTGTAATGGCAAGTGCATTGTTTAATTCGTCCAGGACGAGTAAATCAATCGATTCATCTTGTAGCGCTTTTTTCACTTTGCTCCATGCTTTTTGCAGTGCAACACGATGTTCCTCTGGTGTTTTTGTCCACGTAAAGCCAATACCTAGCTGTTCCGTTTCAACTCCTAGCTTGCGGAGCGCCAGTTGCTCACCGTATGTACGCTCTGGTGATTTAATGAATTGTAAGTACTTGACGTTCATGCCTCGACCAATCGCACGTAATGTGACACCGAGTGAGGCAGTTGTTTTTCCTTTTCCATCACCTGTATAAACTAGTACAAGTCCTCTTTTCGTCATTCCGCTCCCCCTATAACCACGTCGTCTTCTCATTAAAATGTGAGCGTTTTTTCTCCGTTGTTGGTGTTTCTGCAGGATAGCCGATAAATAATGTACCGATTACTTGTTGCTCCTCTGTCGCACCGATAAATTGGTGCATACGCTCATCATGAACAAGCCCTACACCGCGTGTACGCCATACAAAACCAAGTCCTAATTCCTCAGCTGCTAGCCACATTGACATAATGGCACTACAAACTGCAAATTCATTGTCCTTTGTTGCCCCTTCGTCTCCCACTACTTTATCCGCCGTCACAGCAATAACAAGTGGTGTCGTTTGAATCACTTCTAGCGAGCTGGCCACTAAATGAGGCTTTGTAGGGAAACGTTCCTGTAAATAGGCGTTCGCCATTTCTTCATAACGCTTTAAGCTGTCATCCTGTAATACATAAAAATGCCAAGGCTCACGCATACGGTCATTTGGCGCGTACGTTGCAGCTTGTAATAATTGCTCAATTTTTTCACGCTCTACCGGCTTTTGTTCGTATTGACGAATGGCACGGCGTTGCTGTAATTTTTCAATTACTGTCATTGCATTGTCACCCCTTCTTTAAACCATTCAATTTGCTCTCTTACTTTGACGACCTCACCAACTAAAATCATTGCTGGATTCACGATTTGCTCGTTTTGAATACAAGCCGTAATCGTTTCAAGTGTCGCCGTAAATGTACGCTGATCACTCGTTGTTCCCCACTCAATCACTGCAACAGGCGTCGTTGGTGCTTTCCCATGAGCGATTAACTGTGCTGTAATATGCGCGATATTCCCAACACTCATATAGAACGCAATCGTGTCAATGCCTTTTAAAGAAGCCCAATCTAAAAAATCTTGTCCTTTTTCTGCTCGTCCATGCCCTGTTACAATCGCAAAGCTTGTCGCAAAATCGCGATGTGTCACTGGAATCCCTGCATAAGCTGGTGCTGCAATACCTGCTGTAATACCCGGTACAATTTCGTATGGAACGCCTGCCTCTTTTAGAACAGCTGCTTCCTCTGCACCACGACCAAATACAAATGGGTCGCCACCCTTCAAGCGCACAACACAGTGCCCCTTTAATCCTTCTTCTACAAGCAATTGATTGATTTCGTCTTGGATAAGACCATGTCTTCCTGGCTCTTTTCCACAATAAATAAGGCGAGCAGTAGGTTTTGCATGCTTTAATAATTCTTTGTTGACTAGACGGTCGTAGGCAATCACATCCGCACGCTGAATACACTCTAAACCGTATACAGTAATTAGCTTCGGATCACCTGGTCCTGCCCCAACAAGATAAACGATTCCACTCACAATGTTTTCTCCTCTTGTACTAGCTGTTGTAAAAATTGCTGACATTTTCCCGTGTCGCCTTGACGAATCCATTCCAACACTTCTGGTGTAAGCAATGCTTGTAACGCTTGTTTTTTTACTTCACGATCTAGCGATTTCTCCAACAAATCAAGGCGGGCTTCCTTTAAAAAAGTAACATAGTCTGCATACGATTCATCGTACACTTCGGCTAAGTCTTCCTTTACCTTTCTTGTTAACGATGGGCTTGCACCAGAAGTAGATACCGTTAGCATAAATTCACCACGACGAACAACGGCCGGATTAATAAAATCCACATGCCCTTTCGCATCTGCTCGGCTTAGTAATTGCCAATGCTGTGTAGCTTGTTCTACTGCATCATTTACGTCTTCGTTATTCGTTACAGCAAAAATCATCGCTGCCCCGTCTAAGTCGCTCGCCTCAAACACTTTTTCGTGCCAAGTCGCTTCACCTTGCTCTATATAGGCTTGAATTTCTGGTACAATCGTTGGACTCACAATGACAATTTGCGCCTTTGTAGGTAGTAGCGATTGTAGCTTTTGTCTAGCTACATGTCCACCACCAACAATCACGACTTTTTTATAATCAATATTTAAACAAATCGGATAGTAATTCATCGACAAGCCTCCTTACAAGCTGTTAACCAGTTGTCAATCAGCTGTGGATTCGACGCAAAATGGAAATGCGTATAACCCGCTACTAAATTTTTGTGTAAATAGCCTTCCTGCTGTGCTCGGAAGCGCCCCTTTGAAAAATAAGCCGGTGTTTCACGATGTCCATCGTACGTTGAATAATGGAATTCATGTCCTTTTGCTTGTTCCGCTTCACCAATTAAAAAGTTCCCTGCCATACCTGTAATTTCACGGTAACCTAATGCCGCAAGCTTATCTTGCATGACGACCTGACCTGGAATTATGCCAAGCATCGGTACACGATGGCCACTGCGTGTCACAATCGCCTCTGTACAATACATAAAGCCACCGCATTCTGCTAAGGTTGGTAGACCACTACGAATCGCTGCTCGAATCGATTCATTTGCTTCCGTGTTAGCCGCTAGCTGTTCAGCAAACTCCTCTGGGAAACCACCACCGATATACAAACCTTGCGCTTGTGCTGGTACTGCTTCATTGGCAAGTGGTGAAAAGTAATGCAAGACGGCTCCAGCTGCCTCTAACAGCTCTAAATTTTCCTGATAATAAAAATTAAATGCCACATCTTTTGCTACTGCAAGATGGACCTCTTCTGTATGACGCTTTTCAAAAATGGCTGAAGTCGCTACAAGCGGCTCTGCCTTTGTAATTGCTAACAGTTGATCAAGATCAATAGTTTCCTCAATTTTTTGTGCAAGCTCAGCAAAATAATCATCGAGCTCACCGCGTTCAATTGCTGGAACTAACCCTAAATGGCGACTTGGTAGCGTTGGTACAGCCCCTTTTAATAAGTAGCCAATAACAGGTACATCACATTCTTGCTCAACCGCCGCTTTCACGATGTCAAAATGACTTTTACTCCCTAACTGATTCGCAATAACGCCTGCAATATGCACGTCTTCATTTAATACTTGGAAGCCTTTCACAATAGCCGCAACGCTTCGTGCCATGCTTGCGGCATTGACGATTAAAATAACCGCGCTATTTGTTAACTGACTAATTTCAGCCGTTGAGCCTGTATCTGCAAGCGGAGATTTCCCGTCGTAAAGACCCATGACACCTTCAATGATGGCTACATCTGCATCTTGTGAGGCACGACTAACAATCGTTTGAACGATTTCATGAGATAGCATCCAACTATCAATATTGCGCGATGGACGCTTTGTTACCGCCGTATGATAAGACGGGTCGATATAATCTGGTCCACATTTGAACCCTTGTACACGAAGCCCTCTATCCATCAGTGCACGCATAATTCCAATCGTAAGCGTCGTTTTTCCAACACCGCTCCCCGTACCTGCAAGGACAAATCGATTACTCATGTTATTCCTCCTCAAATTGTAGACGTGCTACAGAAATGGTAGCGTTGCCGCTCTTCTTTTTCTGTAAGCATAATTCCGTCGTTTTTGCGTAGCGCATCGCTGCTGGCTCACTGACACCATATGCCCCTGTATATTTAAACACAGTTTCAGATGGGCTTGGTAATGGCATTTCATTTAACTGTGCTGGTGTATATGTGACAAATTCCCAGTCATACTTCGCTGTCACTTGTAAAAAAGCTTCTTCGTCTTTTTTCAAGTCAATGGTTGCTAGTGCTTTGACACTCTTAATAGAAAGCTGAAGTTCATCTAGCGTTTGTAAAATAACCGACTCAATTTCTTCAAGTGATGTCCCTCGGTTGCAGCCCATTCCAAGAACAAGCGATTTCGGACGATAGATGACACCATTTTCAAGTAATAGCTCCTCTGCTGTCAATAAACGATCCGTAATAATCAAGCTGGCATTCGGCTTTGCATCGATTGCTTGTGCCATCGTGTCATATAAATGAAGATTGTCTGGCATCGGTGTATCATGCATCCACCAATCGCGCTCCCCTGTTTCTTGTACAATGGCAACAGGCTCCTCATTGACAACAGCCGCACTGACCGGTGTGAGCTTGTCCTCTGCATCCCACACCCAACCAAAACGAGCGCCAAATAAATCAACCGGAATTGTTTTTTGAACGTCTGAAGCCGTTGTAACAATAGGACGTGCACCAATAGCTTTTGCTACCTCGTTCGTTAAGGCATTCGCTCCACCAATATGCCCCGATACTACACTAATGACATGCTCCCCCTTATCATCGATAACAAGTACAGCTGGATCTTGCTTTTTATCGACTAATAACGGGGCAATCATCCGCACAACCGCACCTAATGAAATGATTAAAATCATTCCTTTATACTGTTTAAAAAGAGCCGGGAATAGCATACGAACCGATCCGTTAAATAATTGAATACCGCGAATTTCCTCGTCTCCCTGCGCAAACTTCCCCATATAATACACATCTACATACGGGAACAACGCGGCATAGCGTCTTGCATTCGCTACGCCGTGTTTCGTAATCGCAACTAAGGCATATGGCTTTTTGACCGTGATTTCTGGCAGTACGCCTTCTTGCAACTCAATCATTTCTTCACACCTTTTCGATAACCGTGTGTAAACGTTTCATCATACAATTTTGAACGGTATTCTTTTTCATGAATACTTGGATCAAGTGCCCACCCTGCTAAAATCATCGCATGCTTACGAATACCATTCACGCGCATCGCTTCATCTAATTCGATTAACGTTGTTCGAACAATCTTTTGATCTGGCCAAGAAGCACGTTGAATCACCGCAACCGGTGTATTGTCTGCCCATCCTGCTGATTGCAATTCTTTGACAATTTTCTTCGTTAACGTTGCACTTAGGAACAACGCAATTGTACAATGATGACTCGCTAATTTATGTAATTGCTCCATTTCTGGTACAGGTGTACGTCCCTCTGCTCGTGTTAAAATGAGCGTTTGTGTTAAGTCTGGAATCGTCAGCTCTGCTCCAACTGCTGCCGCTGACGCGAAAACTGAACTCACACCTGGTACGATTTCATAGCCAATCCCATGTTCTTTTAATAGCGCTACTTGTTCCATTGTGGCACCGTACATTGCTGGGTCCCCTGTATGAAGACGCACAAGCATTTTACCTGCTTTTACGCGTTCCACGATACAATCAACCATTTCCTGCAAATGCATGCCTGCTGTCCGAATGATTTCTGCTTCGGGATTTGCTTGTGCGATTAAATCTTCACTCACTAACGAATCCGTATACATGACGACATCGGCCTCTTTTAGTTTTTTCAAACCCTTTACCGTTATTAAATCCGGGTCTCCCGGTCCTGCTCCAACAATCCAAATCTTCTCCACTATTTACGCACCACCATACACGATAAATAATTTAATTCAGCATCTGCTAAATCATCTAAATTCCAAATAATTTCCTCATCTGACGTTACCTTCGTCACAACATGTGCTCGGTCGTACAGCCCCATGTCCTTTAATAAAGCAAGCATTTCTTCGATTACTTTTGCTACTTTAATAAACACAACGGCATCATGATCTTCAATTGCCTTACGCATCGCATTCATATCATCATGCGCTGGAATCATCGCCACATGCTCATCACCATCTGCTAATGGAATACCTAAGCGGTTAGCTGAACCATTAAAAGAAGAAATGCCAGGAATCGTTACAATTTGTACGTCCGGATGCATCGATTGCATCAGCTTCATTAAATGAATAAACGTACTAAATAGCATCGGATCTCCTTCTGTTACGAAAGCCACATCTTTTCCTTGTGCTAAATATTCATAAATCGTCTCAGCAGATTTTTTCCATTCGCGCGCTAAAACATCCTCATCTTTCGTCATTGGGAATACAAGACCAAGCATATCTTTTTCAGCTGGATTAATATACACATCAACAATGCGATGTGCATAGCTTTTACTACCTTTTAATTTTTTCGGATACGCAATCACAGGACACTCCTGTAATAGACGGAATGCCTTTACTGTAATTAACTCCGGGTCTCCCGGTCCTACACCTAATCCGTATAACACACCTAAATTGCTCATTGTCCTATTCCTTTCTTTGTTGCTGTAATAATAAAAATCGGATTTAGCGGCTCAAAGCGCGTCATATCCAAAATCGGCTTACTTCTCGCTAATTGTGCCTGTAAAATACTAACCTCACAATCTAGTGATTTCAGACATTCCACTGCTTTATATAAATTTTCGATCGTCGCCACATTCATAACAAAGTGACCGCCTTCTTTTAAGCGCTGGATACAAAGTGTCAGTAATTGTTCCATCTCGCCACCGTTCCCACCGATAAAGATGGCATCTGGGTCAGGGAACTCCTCTAAGCCATTTGGTGCCTTCCCTAACTTTGCCGTCACATCAACGCGAAATCGTTGCTGATTGACAAAACAATTTTCAAGGTCTGCTTCATTTTTTTCAATCGCATAAACCGCACCTTCTCGCGCAATTTTTGCCGCTTCAATCGCAATAGAACCTGTACACGTCCCAATATCCCAGACAACACTATGCTTCGTGAGCTGCATCGCTTGCAAACTGAGCACGCGAATTTCTTTTTTCGTAATGAGTCCTTTATCCGGTTTACGCTGAATAAATAATGCATCCTCAATCCCCAGTGCATACTGAGGAGGTTCTGCCATTTGACGTAAAATGACGACATTTAATGGAGAAAACGTTTGCTGCTCCATTTCATCTAAGGAATAAAAGCTACAACGCTCATTTACACCTTCTAAATTTTCTGCAACAAACGCTTCATATTCAGTTAAGTTATAGTGCTTTAAATAGCTCGCAATACTGCTTGGCGTATTATGCTCATCCGTTAAAATTGCGACCTTTTTATAGCCATCAATTTTCTGCGCAAAGCCTTTAATAGAACGTCCATGCAGGCTTGTAATATACGCGTCTTGCCACGATTCTTGCATACGAGAAAAGGCTAACTGAATAGAACTTGTATACGGATAAATTTCCAGTGGCAATTTCTTCGCTAACACACCACCAATGCCATAAAACAGCGGATCGCCCGATGCTAAAATGACAACCGAGCGAGTTTCTTCTATTAAATAGCTCGCAATTTTGGATAGTCCGCCTTTTAGGACTATTTTTTCTCCTTTATATTGCGGAAAGAAATCTAAATGGCGTTCACCGCCAACAAGCACTTCACTTTCTTCAATCCATTGTCTATATTGAGGTAATAACCCTTCAATGCCGTTATCCCCGATACCAATCATTTTCATTGATTTCATGTATGTTTTCAGCCTTTCCTAAACATTCGCCCTTCATCGAATACAGGGACGTCGACACATTGATGCCGCCCTTCACATGTGCAATGACATGGTAGCAACAGTTTTTACAGAGCTCCTCAAAAAACTGTGGCACATCATGTTCTACCATCCACTCCCCTACTTGAGAGGCTGTATTAGCTTGCAATACTTCTTCCACCAAATCGGCTGGTGCACCGGCTTTCTGTGCAAGTTGCTGTAAAAACGAAAAGCTGACAGGTGCGCTTTTGGAATGTACCATCATCACGCCCTGTGCAACTTTCGAAAATTTCCCCATCATCCCAACGAGGGAGACATTCGGAATTCCTTGTTTTTTTATATGCTTTAACGTAAAGCCGACAAAGTCACCCATTTCGATAAAGGCTTCTTCTGGTAAGTCCGGGTATTGCTGCATCGCATATTTTTCACTGCGCCCGCCTGTCGTAATGACAAGATGATCGCAGCCTGCCTCTTTCGCTACACTAATTGCCTGTACAATACTCGCCATATAGGCAGAGCTTGAAAATGGGACGACGGTACCTCTTGTCCCTAAAATCGAAATACCGCCGATAATGCCTAGACGACCATTTAATGTTTTTTTAGCAATTTCCTCACCATCTGGCACTGAAATGACTGCCTCCACACCTTGTGTAAGACTATACTGCTCCTTCACTTCATCAATCACTTGATAGAGCATTTTACGTGGTACGGGATTAATCGCTGCTTCTCCTACTGGAACAGGTAACCCTGGCTTTGTCACACGCCCAACACCAATACCACCATCAATCCGTATATCAGGTGTATTTAATAAACGAACCGTACTTTGAATGCGTGCCTTATGTGTCGCATCTGGATCATCCCCTGCATCCTTAATCGTTTCACACATCACCGCATTTTCCGTTACTTGAAAAGACTCTACTTGAAATGTTGCAAATTGACCGACTGGCAAATAAATCGTTACTTGCTCTGGTACTTCCTTTGTAATGAGCGCAAGTAATGCCGCCTTTGTCATCGCAGTTGCACAAGCCCCTGTCGTGTAGCCATGACGCATCTCAGAAGGGTCTTTTTTACTTTTCTTGTTTTGCACGTTCATCTGCTAAAATCGAGATGGCATTTAGTGCGGCTACTGTTACCGTACTGCCACCTTTACGTCCTACGTTTGTAATAAATGGGATCCCCTTTAATAAAGCTAACTCTTCTTTCGATTCAGCCGCTGATACAAATCCAACCGGCATCCCGATAATTAAATCTGGTTTTGCAATCCCTTCTTTAATTAAACGAATTAGTTCAAGCAATGCTGTCGGTGCATTCCCAATCGCATAAATACCGCCTTCATGCTCACGAACCGCTTTTTGCATCGAAATAATCGCACGTGTTGTGCCTTGTTTTTTTGCTTCTTCCCATACGTCTGGGTCTGCGATGTAGCAGTGTAAATCGCCGCCATGCTTTTGGAAACGCTTGCGTCCTGCACCACTTTCAATCATTTGTACATCTGCAATAACGTGCTTTCCACTTAAAATTGCTTGAACGCCCGCTTCTATTGCGTCCTCTGTAAACATGACACTACGTCCTAATTCAAAATCTGCTGACGCGTGAATCACACGGCGTACAACCATCCACTGCTCATCTGTGAAAGGATGCTCGCCCATCTCTTCTTTAATGATCGAAAAACTATAATCGTAAATTTTATCTGGATCTACTGTTAACGGTGTAAATGCTGTATTAAAATTCATATTGGCTGTCATTGTTTATTTCCTCCTAATTGTTGGATTGCTTGCTCTACTCCCTCAAACGTTGCATACACTTCTCCGTAAGCAATTTGAGGGCGCTTAATTAAAATAATTTCTATATTCAAATCGAGCGCCGCTTCAATCTTTTCATCGACTGAGCCGACTTTCCCACTCTCTTTTGTCACCATCAACGTGACACCGTATTGCTCATACAATGCGGCATTTAATTGTTTCGAAAAAGGACCCTGAATCGCAATAATGTCCTTTTGTACTACACCTAACGCATCACATTTCTCCATATTTTCTTTATTCGGCAGCATACGAGCTAGTAGACGAATACGCTCATCGCCTAATAAATGCTTTGTAAACGTAGCAAGTGTTTTACTGCCCGTTGTCAACATAATCGTGCCGCCTTTTTGTTTTGCTAACAGGGCGGCCTCCTCATATGTATCCACCGCTGAAATGAGTGGGTGATCATATTGCTCATTCCGTCGTTCATACCGAATATAAGGAATATTAAGAATGTTCGAAGCAGAAATCGCTTCTTTTGATGCTTCTTCTGCAAATGGATGACTGGCATCGACAATTTTATTGCAACCTAACTTTTGACAAAGCTCTACCATTTGCAGTGCATGTAAACGTCCTATATGATGCGAAATATTCGCTTCCTTCAAGCTACTAGCTGCTGATTCTGTTACGACCGTCGCGATTAACGAATGGCCCTTGTCCTGCAAGCGAACGGCTAACTCTCTCGCATCACTTGTACCTGCTAACATGAAAATCATGTTGTATGCTCCACCTTTCCATCATGTGCATGGCTGTGGTGATGATGCTCGTGGTCATGATCGTGATGATGGTCATCATGCGCATGAGGACAGTTGTAACAACGCTCCGGTGTATGACAACGCACATGGCAGTCAAAGCAGTGGCGATGAATCGGTCCATGTTCTGCTACATAAGCACGATATTTCTCCATATCGCGTTCGCCTGTTGAGCGCCCTTCTACTGCATCCATTGCACGTTGCTTTAAAATTTCCTGTAACGTTGGGTGATAGCCAAAATACTTCGCTAGCACAAACTCATGTTCCGGATATTGCTCGCTGTACTGCTGTAACATCTTATCCATACGTTCCATTAGTACACCTGTGAATAAAAAGTACGGTAGCATGATTACTTTTTTTGCACCAAGCTGAATGCAGCGTTTGATGCCTTCATCAACACGTGGTTTTGTGACGCCCATAAATGCGCTTTCTATCCATTTCACCTGTAGTTTCTCCCACAGCAAACGAGTAATTTTATAAAAATCACTATTCGCTTCTGCATCACTACCGCCACGCCCGATAAGTAAAATCGCTGTATCATCATGTTGAGCAGATGTATCGATCCCTACTTCCTGCAAGCGGTCTATTAAAATATCAAACACTTGTGGATGCACGCTAATCGTTTCTCCATATGTAAATTTCACATCCGGATACTTTTCAATAGCATCTTGGATTTCTGCTGGAATATGTAATTTAGAATGACCAGCATGCAATAATATAATCGGTACTACATATACTTCTTTCGCACCTTTTTGAATACACGCTTCAATTCCCTCTGGTATCGAAGGTCGTGATAACTCCAAGAAGCATGTTTCCACTAAAAATTGATCCTCTAAGTCTGGGCGAATTTTGTCTACAAAGCGCTGGATTTCCTCATTTCCTGCTGCTAATCGACTTCCATGCCCTACAAATAAAATGGATTTCATTTCAGTCTCCCTTTCGTTAATCACCACAAGGAGCTGGCTCTACTTCAATTTTGCAGCTCATATCGTGATACGTATAATGCAATATTTTCTTCACACGCTTGAAGTACTTGAACAAGCGCTCGTTCGGATGTGCATGTTGCTTATATTCTTCAATGATTTTTGTTAGGAGTGGCAACAGTTCCTCCGGTTCAAGCCCTTCTGCAACAGGCTGTGCCGCATGAGCTGTTCTTCCAACCGGTTTTGCCCCGATAAATAAATCAAACTTCTTCTTACGATACACAATACCAATATCATCAAAGACAGCGCGGTAGCAAGCCATTCCACATCCATTAAAGCCGACATGCAATTCCTTCGGTAGCTTCATCCCACCAAGCGTCTGCGCAATTTCCTCTGCATATGGAATGGACTCTGCTTTTTCGCCATAGCAAAAATCACACGCCTTTACATTGAGCACATCGCCAATCGGTAAAACAAGTAAGCCTGCCTCACGTAAACGAGCAACGAGCTCATTCGGCTGCTCAGTTGGCACTTTCACCAACATGCGATGCTCCGGTGTATATTCAAGCGTCCCTTGTTCGCCAACAATTTCTGCTAACAACATCATTTGTTGTGGCGTTAGCATTTTATTCGCTACACCTGGACTAACAGCAAATTCAAAAATTGACTCTACTTTTTGTTGCACTAATACAGATGGTTCACCACCGGCAAGCTTTAGTGCCATCTGTGCCATTTCCAGTGTACTTTTTTTTGGCTTTTCTGGAGCAGCCACCGTTATTTTTTCAAAACCCGTTTGCGCTTCACCTGTTTGCTGATCCAGTGCCCACGGTTCATTTTCTTTTCGTAAACGTTGGTGCGGTTTCAACGGTTGTACATCCTCACCTAATGTATATTTACGCTGATAACCACGTGGCGTAATAATTTTATTATCGTAGAAGAATGTCGATGAATTACCGACCACTACCGTTGTGAGCATGCCGATATCATGCTCTAGCATTTCAGCAAGCGTTGTTAGCACAATATTCTGACTTTCACGATAAGCACTTTTCACTAAACCTACTGGTGTTGCAGGTGAACGATATTTTAATAGAATCCGTTGTGCCTCTACAATTTGTCTTGTACGACGTCCACTTTTCGGATTATAAAAGGCAACGACAAAATCAGCCATCGCTGCTGCTTCAATACGTTTTTCAATAACTGTCCATGGTGTTAAGTGGTCACTTAAACTAATCGTACAGGCATCATGCATTACTGGGGCACCAAGCAAGCTTGCACACGAGTTAATCGCTGAAATGCCAGGGACCACTTCTACTGCTATGCCGTCCTTTTCTGTCCAGCCAAGCTCAATCAGTACTTCATACACAAGTCCAGCCATGCCATATACGCCAGCATCTCCACTTGAAATAACGGATACGATATGACCTGCCTCTGCTTGTCGCACCGCCTCCTGTGCACGTGAAACTTCCTCCGTCATCCCTGTACTAACGATTGATTTCGCCGTTACTAAATGCTCAATCAGTTCTACATATGTTTTATACCCAATGATATAATCACTCTGTTTTAATGCATCAACTGCACGTTTTGTAATATGCTCATAATCGCCGGGACCAAAGCCAACGACGAAGATTTTCCCCTTATTCAAAATGTCCCCTCCAATAAAAAGACTGTCTCACCTATACTTCTCGTACTGAAAAATAAGTTTCCCATCATAAAGCAGGTAGCCTAGCTTAAGCATCGATTTACAAGCATTTTCTCTATTCCCTCAACAGATGAGCGCTTTATGATGTTGCTTTTATATAATTTTAATTATCTGTCTTATGCGGAGATTCATTTCTTATCCGCTAAAAAAGGTGGTGTATGAGAACACCACGCTTTTTACTGACTCATCAACATATCGGCATTATGCGATGAGCCCCTTCTTTCTTCTAACTGAGGAAGATAAAATAAAAATGCGTCTAGCTAGTTATTGTCCACATGTCATACGTGTGACGCTATTTTCAATCAAAATAAAAAAGCTACCTTACGATGAGGTAGCTTGAAATGGAAACGTTAAAAAAGAACCCGCCTCCATTTCCTATCCCCCGAAGAAATGTACAGTCGTCCAGCAAGGCAGGTCTCCTGGCTTCGCTTCATCCTTTGACGTTCCTTCCCATACAAGCGTACAGTGGATTTTTCGTCATCGTCAGCGTTTACAGTTGCGGGGACAGCGACGGATTTACACCGTTCTTCCCTTTTAAACTACATATAGTAGTACCTTCACTAGAACTAATACAATATATTGTTTTATCTTAACAGATTTTAGTATAGCATGTCTTTAAATTTTCTGTAAAGTTATTTTTTCCAAATACCACTCTTCCTCATCTAAATACAAAGAAATAAAGTCCCCACCTAAAAGCATTCCCTTTTGCCATAATGTCGCCAGTGAACGCTTGTCGATTACCCATTGTAAACAGGCAATCGCTACACCGTGCGAAACAATCGCAATACGTTGCTGTGGCATGTCTTTTATACTTTGTAAAAATGCGAGTAGACGATTTGCTACTTGCTCAAATGATTCCTGTGAGTCTGGGATAAACTTTTCAGGTGCTTCGCTGTAGTATTGATAATTCAATTGTTGCTTAAGATGTGTAATTTTTTGCCCTTGCCAATCACCTAAATAAATTTCACGAAGGCGTGCGTCTGTATGAATTTCCATGTTCGGAAACATCCATGTAGCAGTTGACATAGCACGTTTTAAGTCACTTGCATAGACGATATCAGGTTGCCAGTCCACAGCCAGCGCTTGTTGTTTACCATATTCCGTTAGAGGCGAATCAAGCCAACCTTGTAATATCCCTTGCTTGTTCCACTCTGTTTCACCATGACGATAAATTCTAATTGTTTTGCACATAGTCAGTAAATACTTTCATAAACGTTTTCATTTTTTCAGGCTCCTTCATCGCAAGGCGGAACCACTGTCCGTCTAGGCCGACATAATTCTTCGTATGACGAAGGACAATTCCCGCTGACAGAAGCGTTTTAAAAAAATGATCTGGACTATATGACGATGGCAATTTAAACAACAAAAAATTAGCCGCGCTATTTGATACTTCGCATGCATAATCTTTCAAAAAGTTTGTCATTTCTTCCCGTATTTGTGTGCTGCTTTGTCTCGCTTGTACAACATACCGGTCCTCTTCCAAGCAAAGACACCCTACCTGATTAGCTATTCCACTTACGTTCCAATGTGGGAAAAAGCCCGTAAACATGAACGCTTTTTGACTGACAATATAACCGAGCCGAATCCCTGCTAATGCATACATTTTCGTCATAGAGCGTAACACAATTAAATTCTCGTACTTTTCAACAAGTGGGATTACACTTTCTGCTTCATCTGTCCAATCCATAAAGGCCTCGTCCACTACTAAAGTACAACTTACTTTTTGCCCATATTCAAGTAACGACTGAATGGCCATTTTCGTTGTCAATGCACCTGTTGGATTATTTGGATTGCATAAATAGACCGCATCAACCGTATGCATCGCTGCCTTCACTTGTTCCATTGAAAATGTATATGTACAAATATCTTCTACTACAATCGACTGAATCGTCACATTTTCTTGCAGTAAAGTTCGTTTATATTCCGAAAAAGACGGCTCAATTAATCCCACTATTTCTCCGTTAAAATAACGAGCTAACACCATTAAACATTCGGCTGCACCATTACCAACAATAATGTGCTCAGGCTTTACATTATGGAACATTGCAACCTTTGAACGAAATGGCTCCGCTTGTTCATTTGGATATGCTGCAATTTGACTGATTAGTGATGGCCATGCATGCTGTACACTTGGCGGGACACCTATTGGATTGACATTTTCACTTAAATCAATGATTTTGTTTGGCATCTGTATACGAAGTGCCTTATAAAGAGCATCGGCATTAGCCCCATGTGCTGGATATTGCAATGATAATTCCCCCTACTACAACTAAAAAATAGAGTGTGACGACATACATTTGTTGAATCGATTGTACAATATGGCTACGATTCATTTCAAAAACAAGCTGCCCCATATACGCACGAAATGATTTTTTACCACCGTATACATTCTCACCGCCGAGACGAATACCAAGCTGTACAGCCGTCGCTGCCTCTAAATAACCGCTGTTTGGACTCGGGTGCTTCCTAGCATCCCCTATCCACTGTGCAAATCGATAAGTAAATGGCTTTTGGGCAACAGCTTTTGTGCCAATAAGCAATAAAAAGCCTGTAATGCGGCTCGGAATGAAATTAGCGACATCGTCTAGCTTTGCGGCGACAAAGCCAAAATCATTATAACGCTCATTTTTATAGGCAATCATCGAATCCAGCGTATTAATGGCCTTATACACCCACGCACCTGTTGCGCCAAATAAAAGAGCGTAAAATAATGGTGCGGTTACACCATCACTCGTATTTTCAGACACTGTTTCCACAACACCGCGCACAATTTCACTTTCATCTAAATGTTCCGTATCCCGGCCAACAATCCACCCGAGCTTTTCACGTGCTTCTTTGAAATCTTGTTGTTCTAATGCGCGGTATACAAGCATCGCCGCTTCCTCTAAGCTTTTTTGTGCTAGAGCCAAACTAATGAGTATAACCTCTATTGCAATACCAAATGCCCAGTGAACAGTGTAACTGAGCCAAACAATGCCACCTACAACAAAACCCGTTGTTAAAACGGTTACGACAACAGCACAGAAACCTTTATATTTCCGCGCATTCCCCTTATTCCAATGCTTTTCTAAAAAAGCAATTAACCGCCCAATCCATATAACTGGATGTGTCCACTTTTTCGGATCCCCAAATAACCGGTCTACTATTATTCCCATTATACCTATCACAACCGTCACAAAACATCACCTACTTCTTGATAAATATCATCACTATACTATAGATTACATCATTTTTGTATATCATTTATGTGAAGAAGAAGTTGTAAGAAGTTAAAGAAGCAATCTATGTTGACGCATTAAAAAGCGATTTACCTACTCATCATGCGGAAATTAACAAGCAGTTATTTCCAATTATATAGTGTTGAATATACAAGGAAAATGTTTATAATAGTTGCTATTGAATAGTTCATTTTTCTTCAGTCTAAAGGAGGTTTTAATATGCGTTTATGGCATCAAGATATGATGGATCTTCTCCCAAAATCGCAGCTTCTTGCACAATGGCGGGAACTAAATAGTATTTTTGCCAAAGAAGATCGACACATTTTAATTAACTATATTTATGAATACCCTAAAGAACATCTGTACGCTTACACACAACTAGTTTTACGTGAAATGAGTGAGCGTGCCATAAAAATACGTACCGTTGATAAAATGAATCATTACTTTAAAGACATTGACCCTACAGTAAAAATTGAAAAACCATTCCACAATCATCATAACGATACGTATTTTGAAATATGTTATTTTAACTTAAAAGAAAAATATTTGCGTGGACAAAAAGACTTTGAGGAGTCACGTTTTCAAGCGCTCGATACACGATACAAATCTGTTCAAGCAAGAAAAGACATGGTATGATGAACCTTTAGGACAAGTATTTCGTCGTAAGGGATAGTCTATGTTTTGGAGTTGATTGAATTTGTTAGATACAATCGTTATGCCAATGATTGAATTTTTTAAAGGGTTAGGCTACTTCGGTGTGCTTTTAGCGCTTTGTTTTGAATTTATTCCTGCTGAAGCGGTGTTGCCACTTGCGGGATACTGGATTTCACAAGGAGAATTCAACTATTATTTAATGGTACTTGCCGGTACAGTCGGTGGTACAATTGGCCCGATTACACTATATGCACTTGGTCGTTATGGTGGCCGTCCACTTGTTTTAAAGTACGGTAAATATTTTTTAGTTAATGAGAAACAAGTAAATGCAGCAGATAAATTTTTTGCCAAATACGGTGCAGGGGTTGCTTTCTTCGGTCGCTTTATGCCTGTTGTCCGTACCGCGATTTCCGTCCCATGCGGCATGGCGAAAATGTCACTTGCGAAATTCTCCGTCTATACATTTTGTGCTATGTTGCCCATCACAGCGCTTTACGTCTATTTAGGGGTAAAGCTTGGAGAAAATTGGGAACAAGCAGGTCCATTATTTAAACAATATTTACAACCTTTCGTTATTGTAATTGTTCTATTAGCTGTTATATACGGTGTCTATAAATATCGTCAAAAACTATTAGAACGCCGACTCAATATGAAAGACAAATAAACGAAAGCCTCCCTGAACATAAAGTGCAGTGGAGGCTTGTTTCATTAGGTCATAATTTCTTCATACGTTTGGCGAATAAAGTCCGTGTAGTATGTGGATGCAAATGATTCCACACTTTTTTCCGCATATAAAATATCGCGTTTTGCTGATTCTATATCACCAAGCTTTTTATACATTAACGCCCGGTATGCAACAAAGCGATAAAATATCGCTAAATCAACTGGATGCTTTAAATAGTTAGGTGCTTTAATTCCTTCACAAATAGCTAAAGCTTGTTCATATTTTTCTAGATGATACAGTGCAATCGCTTCTTCCATCAGGAAAAGATCTTTCGTTTCATGGATAGACACATCTTGTTGTGAATAGATTTCTTCATTTAATATAATTAGCACTTGTTCATAATTTTTCTCTACAACGCTTATATAATGCACTTTGCAAAATAAATAATAAAAAGCCTTTTCATTGTCTTCCGCAAGTTCTGTCATTAATTGCACCTTTTTAAAATACTGCTTACTCACTTCAAATTCATGGTCACATATTGCCTGTATAAATAACAAGCGATAAAAATCGTCCATACGGTAGTAAATTTTCTTTTTTTCTGCAATTTGAAGCATCTTTTCTTTATACAATAAACCGTTTTTCACATCATTTACGGCATAGTACATAACCGTTAAGTTGTAAAATAAGCTGATGCGACTAATATCATCCAAAATGAACCAATACGGCTCGATTCGTTTTTCCCCTTGCTTTAACATATCCAGTGCCTTTTCATAATCTTTTCTTTCAAAGGCATACCAACATAAAAAGTTATAACAGCTAAGTAAACGGCTATACGCATGTACACCTTCATACCAGTTCATAACGTCATACAATGCTTGTTCATCTAGCTTGTTATTGATAAGCGTCAAGGAAATTAAATAGATTTCTTTTAGTCTTATATGTTCATAACGATCTGTCTGCAATTTATTTACAATAGGATTAATTTTATCGATGATGATTTGTGCACGCACTTTATCATCTGGGTGATCATTTAATTGCACACGCATTTCTTCCACTTCTAACATTAACTCTTTAAATGACTCAATTTCTTCACCAAGTAATGCCGAAACATCTACTTGAAGCTGCTGTGCGATATAATGCAAGCTTTCCATAGAAGGCTGTGCTTTTCCATTTTCAATTAAACTAAGCATTCCCTTCGTTAAACGCTCCCCTGCTAACTGTGCAAGTGTTAATTTGCGTTCTTTTCGAAGGTGGCGAATGCGACTCCCTAAATCCTGCATGTCACAACCTACTTTCATTGTTCTTTAAAAATATTAAACAATTTTTAACGAAATAATTCAATTAGGAGACGTTGTATTTTAACAAGGTTAAACAAAATAGATCCGACATATGTGGGGTTTATCGGCTCTTATTATGTTACTACGGAAATAGATGAGTCTTAAAAATGAACGGTACTGACATTTTACGTCCGCAACTAATCGCTTTAATTAAAAGTAAGAGCCGCGCGCATTGAAATACATTGATTTCCACTACGGCTGACTCGTTTTCCGCAGGTACAGCTGAAGTCGAGTCTCCTCCGCTCCAATCAATAAGCAAGCCCCTTTTATCAACAACCCCACTAAAAATCACGCTTATTTTTCCACTAATATTTTATACTCAACACATCTAAGTAAGAGCAAATATTTTTAATCTTATTAATGGAAATAGATTATTTGGATGCAAACTCATGCGAATTTACTAAGAAGGCTCATTGAACGAGAACAGCCGACTGTTAGAGACCTACTTTCTAGACCCGAAGTAATTAGCTCGGCACAGTGGAAGATCCGATTGTAGAAATTACGAAATGGGACGAAGCAGAAGCATTAGATGGATTTATTGCACTTCCTGGTGGATCAATGAAATCTTTAGACCTCTTTTTCAAGCAATTAATGCCGATGTTATCTGAAAAAGGATTATTTAAAAAGCCTATAACGGAGACACATTGCGACAACATATGGTGAATTATTGAAAATCCAGAGGGATATACAAGACTCTGGCAGAAGAAGCCTACGTACGTAACATAGCGGAAGGAGGAATTAATAATATCCTCCTTCTTTTTCATTTTATTATCCATTTCACCGACATCAAAACTTATATTTTGTAGTTTTATGTAAATAAAACAAGAATAATTTGTATTAAAGTAGAAAATTATATGGAAATTTTATGTTTTTTTATATATTATATCCATTAAGGGGGGGTGGTTCAAGAAATTGGAGGAATTAAATAAAGAGATTAGTATTTTGTTAGATAAAATCATTGCTACTGAGGAATTAATTGGAGACGAATTAAGAAGTATACTACAAAGCTTTAAAACGGAAAAAGAAACATTGGGTTTTCACTTTGGTACCTTGTGTATCATTCATTATGAAGAGTATGCAGATCACTTTAACCAAGATATTTACAAAATAGCTGCTGCAATTGAACTGCTTATTTTATCATTTGATATTATTGACGACTTACAAGATCACGATAGTGATTATTTATGGGTAAAAACACCTGAATTATCGCTAAATGCAGTTCTAGCAATGATGATGATAACGCTTAAAGTAATGCGTCAAAGTCATTTTGAACATCGAGAGCTCGCCTTTCAAATAATTGAAGAATACACTTTACTCAGTATCAATGGTCAACAACTAGATTTACTGAATATTTGTCAAGATGAATCCTCTTATCTACAAATGATCGAGCAAAAATCTGGTTCTCTTACGGCGATGAGTTGCTTAGTAGGTTTCACTCTTGCTTGTGGAGAGAAATCAGTACAAGTTGAACAATATGCGAAATCTATCGGTGTTATACAACAAATTAAAAATGATATTCAAGATTTAAAAGAATGGGACTGTAAAAATGATTTATTAAATAGGAAATATTCGTTACCGATTATTTATCTTTTTTCATTGACGAATGATATTTCAGAAGAGATAAAAAAATATTACGCTCATCAAGAAGAAATCATTTTAGCAAAACCGAATATCATCGAAGCACTAACAAATAGTGGCGCGATCCGCTACGCTCTTGCGATTAAAAATCTATACCGAAATCAAGCATTAACCATGATTCAAAACATCAATATGAATGCAGCAAATAAAGAGTATTTAAAAAAAATAATGAAATGAGGAAAAGCCATGATTAAAATGATTCAGTTTTTACAAGAAAATGCAAATATTGTAGAGTTATTAAAAGAGAAGAAAATTTCTTTAGTAGGCGTTACTGAAGCGGAAACACAGGCTATGTTAGCAGCTTTTGAGGAAGAGCTGAACCTTGAAAAATCGAATTATTGGCAATAAAAATTTTCAGTACAATTCATTTTGGTTGCTGATTTGCGTTTACCTTATTTTAGGAATATATGTACTTTACGTTTCTTTTGTAACTCCTTTTGTAAACATTGATTTAAAACAACAAGATGAACAATGGAAAATTGAATCTATAGGTTACAAAAAGTGGGCTAACAATGAAAAAATTTCTATTGGGGATATTGTATTAAAAATAGATGGAATCCCTACACACGATATATCACGGATACAATATGATCCATCAATTCGAGGAGCAACTGAATTATCTATTTTGAAATCGGATGGTTCTCTCTTAACTATTGATATTCAACATACGGATATATCTCAAGAATTTTATATGCTTTTTGTATTGCCGAGTATTTACTTCTTATTAGCATTATGTGTCTCATTTTATTTGTACTATTTTAAAAGACATGTACCATATGTAAACTTTTTAATTTATTTTATTCTTATAGTATCCTTAGCCTATATTAGCAGTGGCGCCTCTGCAAAATTAGACAGCATCGGGATTATTGTAAATAGTAGTTGCTTACTTCTTTGCCTTGTTTTATTGCTGAATTTCCTAAAATATTACTTTTTATTTTTAAACATTAAATGGCCATTTATTCAAAATACGAATTTTTTATACATAATCCCTTTGTTTTCTACTTTTTTGGGAGTAATAAGACCGTTCTACCCATCATTTGGTTCAGTCAGCCCTCTTATTATTCTTGCTCTATTTATATTTTTACTTTCAGTTATTTTATTCATTTTAACCTACAGCTATATTAAGTATAAATCCACACCGCTAACAATATTATTTTTAGGTTTGGTTGTACCACTTTTACCATTCCTAGTGCTTTTTGTATTGCCAGAAGTTTTATTTAAAAAATCGATTGTTAATGCCGATATTTGTGCTTTGTTCTTACTATTGATCCCCTTCAATATTATTTTTATACAACTAACCGAGCGCTTATTTGACATTGTTTACCACGTTTCGCGTTTTCGTTATTATTTTACCCTTGCACTATTTTTCACATGTTGGTTAATTGGGAGTATCTATTTAATCACAGATATAGCATTAGTTAAACTATTTGAGATTACTCTGCTTCTACTCACTTCAATCACTATTTTCTTATACATTAAGGAAAAAATTGATTATCGTGGCCGTAAAATATTATTTTCTACTAAAGGAGATCATATTCACAAGCTATATCAAACGATTGATAAATTAGGAAAATCCTATCGTGTAGAGCAAATGCTACAGTTGTTAACAGAAGAAATCGTCTATCATTTAGAAGTAAAACAAGTCGCCGTCATCACATACGATTTTACAACAGGCCAGATGACATCTACAAACGACCATCTTACTTTAATAGATGACTTATCGATTCAGAAGCTACGTCTTGGTGAAATCACAAGAAAAGAGCATGTATATTTAGCTTTAATTCATCAAGATACTCACTGTAAAAGATGGCTAATTATTGACCATGAGCAAACGATTCGCTTAAGAGCAGATGAATTGTTATGGCTAGAACTATTACTTACATATACCAATACTTTTATTGAAAGTACTAAAGTAATTGAAGAACTAGTAGATGAACTACAACAACTGCGGCAAGTAGATGGAAAAGAACCAACATGGCTTAAAAAATTAGTTTGGATAAGAGTAGATGATGAAAAGTTTCAGTTAGCACAAGAATTACATGATACTGTTTTACAGGAACATTTGCATATCGCCAGACAAGTAGATGGGGTAATATATGAAGAAGATTTATTAGTTGTTAAATCAAAATTAAAAAATCTACATGAACAAATGATTATATCGATTCATAGTTTAAGGACATATTGTGAAACATTAAAACCTCCACTCTTAGCAAATATGGGGTTAAATGCTGCACTTGAAAGGCTTGGCGAGCGAACAGCGAAACGAGCAAGCTTCACACTAACCACACAGTTTGATCGACTATATTTAGAAGATGAGCAATTAACTTTAGTCATTTATCGCATTGTACAAGAGCTATTAAATAACGCGTTAAAACATTCGCAGGCAGAAACTGTCGAACTCTATCTTCAAGAGCTAGATAATGGATTTGAGTTAATCTATCGTGATAACGGTATCGGTTGTAGCTTATCAGAAATTTGGCATGGTGAATCAATGGGGTTACAAGGGGTACAAGAAAGGGTAGAAGCTTTTAACGGACAGATGACAATTGATTCTAATGTGAATGAAGGCATGTCTATTCAAATTAAAATCATTGAAAGAAGTGACGTACTTGATTTCAGTATTAATAGTAGATGACCATCCTATTGTTTTACAAGGTTCGAAAAGTTTGTTTCAAGGATTAAATGATGTATTTATTGAAACAGAGGAAAATGCAACAAAAGTTCTCAGCAGAATGCAGAGTACGCATTTTGATGTATTTTTAATCGATGTAAATATGACAATTCAAGATGGTATTTCCCTAGCAGCAGATATTAAAACGGAGCAAGAAAATGCACTCATCATTTTATATACAGGTGATGATATCCAATCTTATTATCCATTACTTATAGAAAAAAAAATTGATGGCATTTTATCTAAAACTGCTTCACAAGAAAAAGTCATCCAAACCATTCGTTCCATTATGAATGGGGATTTAGTTTTATCTACTGATTTTATTGATTATATTACGAATAAAATGGTTGATAAATATGACAATCTAAAGTTAACCAATAAAGAAAAGCAACTTATGGTCATGCTTATACAAGGCGATACAAATAAGATGATAGCCGATAAACTTTGTGTCACCCAACGTACCGTTGAACGTTATTTAACACAGCTCTTTACATTACTTGATGTCCCCTCTCGCATACAAGCGATTGAACTTGTAAAAGAAAAAAACTTACTATAAGTTCCCTACTACTATATAACTAGTACCTATTTATCTTCGTAATAGGTGCTAGTTATTTTTTATAGACGGATATCATCCTTCAATGGGCGATTCCAACACTACTATGTACCAATTACATAATATGGCTAAATTTTCGGTATACCGACAGAAAATTTGTCGGTTGTAATGTCGGTAGATCGAGTGCTAGGATTGAGATAACTTAATGAAAGTTATTATTGTTATAGCATAGACTATGAGTAAGATTTACTTATATTTTTCACTTTAGGGAAGCCAGTAAATATTCAAACTAGTTAAGTCACCTAGAATATCATGAAGAACACGTTATAAAGGAGCAATTGAAATTTAATTGTCCTTTTATTGATTGAAGTGACAGTCGGCAAGTGTAATTGACACCGTATTCATCTCCAATTATGAAATCCATTGTAGTAACAACTATAAATTTAACCTAAGTACTCCAACGTCTACTTCAAACAACACTACTAGTACTATTATTGATTTACCAAAGATCCACACTCCCCCTTGATCATGCTATTTAACTGACTTCCCTCTTGTAGAATTGAAAATACTTTATTCCTCTTACAAAAATGAGGTAATATAAATTATTTACTAAAAAGGAGTAGATTATGAAATTTCAATCATTAGGAAATGTAGCATCTATTATCGGTAGATTAATGGAGAAAAACGTAGTTCCTATTAAAACAGCAATGTCTAATAAACAGAATAAAGGTATTAGTGAAATTAATATCTATGATCCTATTTTAGCAAATCAACTCTATATAGATCGAAATCATAATTTAACAATTCGAAGCAACAAAGTGTATAGTTTAATGACAGATTACGGGTATGTAAATTATCACTTAATTAATGATAATGGCTATAACTATGTGAAAATAGATCACTTTGATCATGAAGTATCGGATGAGCAAAGAGTACATTTAGAGCGCAAAGGTCAATTTTTAAACGAGCTTCAATGGTTTGCTGAATTCAGAGATCTTAACGTCTTTTCAGTGTTTTTTGAAGCTGATGAAATTTTAAAGGAGTTCCAACAATTTGGGATTAATCCTAACGAACATTTTACAATTAATAATCGCTCTACACGCTACCGCATTGATACAAACGGTGTAATTTATAATGTGGATTTAGAGAGCAAATCGACACGTGAAATAGACTGGCGTATATTTGGTTATGATGAACATTCAGTGTTTATAGTACAAGGGACAGAATATCGGATTGGTGAAGATGGAAAACTACCCTTGCCTAAGGATTATGTGCATAAACATGAAGAGTTTGAAATTACTGGAGGGCCAACTTCTAAAAATTTCACCTCTAACATATTGAATTAAGCCCATAGAAAATGCATCCAAACGGTTGTTTATTTTATTATGAGTGTTGTTATATTAGATTTAGAGAGGGGGTGTCTCAAAATATCTTTTCAAACGCCCCCTTCCCTCTTACTTGAATTATCTAACATTCAGGTTAAACAAAAAATCGTATTCCTTCTTCTAACAAGCTTCAAGCAGCATCAACCGAGTAAACAAAATAAGCAGGCTCTATCTATGCTTTATGTCGTTTTTAATACAAACCTCACTATATTTCACAGGTCAATTATATGTAATGTCGATTAACCGTTCGCCTACAACCCATACAGAAATATCGATTGATTTTGTACATTTTTTCGATACTCACTTGGCGACAGATGCATTAGCTTTTTAAATACCCTACTAAAATAGAAACTATCTTGATAGCCCATTGCTTCTGACACTTCCGAAATGGATAATTCACTTAAAGCTAGTAACTCCTTCGCCTTCGATATACGATACTTCGTTAAATATTGAATCGGTGTTAAGCCTATTACTTTTTCAAATAAATGAGCAATCCTTCTCCGATCCACTTCAAACATATCCGCTATCTCACTAATTAAAATTTCCTCTGCGTAGTGCGTATGAAAATATTCCAATACTTTCGTAATGACATGTAACATCCCATCATATTGATTATTTCGAGCTCCATTTAAAATGGTTTGGATTAAGTTCATAAAAATAACTTGTAACTCAAAACGAGAAAAGTAATCTGGGTGCCCATTTTTGCTTAACAGTTGCTGTACACTCGCTATAATAGCTGTCATGTCATCTACAGTTATCGAAAACTGCTTATGTAAAAGCTGCTTAAACTCTTCTTGAGCTTGCACAATTTTATAATGCACAACAACATAAGTTAAATCCTCATCAAAGGTTTTAATCTCGATATCCATACTAGAACCAGCATGGATAATCGCATTAGTATTCAGCTTATATGGGATACCATTGAGTGAAAAGCGTGCCTGTCCTTTTAGTGGAATGACTAGCCCACATATTTGATGATCTGTTTTTCGATTTGCATCCATTTTTCGTGCAGGTAATGTACTTATAAAAACATTCATGAATTGAATAGATGATGTGGCAAAATACTCTATTAACTCATTTGTTGTAACATTCATCACTTTGTCCCCATTTCGCTTATAATTGAAAATGATTATCAATTATATCAATATTTCTGCTGAGACGAAAGAGTTATTTTTTTATAACTAAAGAGCAGACACTTCTACTACCTATCGTTTCGTTCTTGTCACATCGACTTACTTTATCTTATATAATTTAGCCCTTGGCATTGGACGGTTTATTTTAGGTTATGTAGAGCCTTATACGACATACAGAACAATTTTCTTCACGCTGGTACCTGTTATTTTAATTTGTTTGCCGCTGTATTATGTCTTACATGGCAAGCAGGAAGCCGCACGAATGAAACGCTTAAAGTGACAAAAAACTAGTAAACTATTGCAAGTTTACTAGTTTCTACTTTATTGAGCGACTTGACGAAAATAACGATAAATTTGATGGAGCTTTTTCTCTTGTCCTCCCTTTTTACTTTCCATATTACCGAATTCAAAAAATTTCACTTTTTTTATGCCGACAAAATTAAAAACAGCCTTTTTCATTAACGCTTTATGGCTATTATTTAATAAGAACAGCGGGTAATGTACAGGTCCCTTCATCGTTGAAATACACACAACCGATTTCCCTTTTAACAACCCTTCAGTAAACCATCCTCCTTTATCTCGATAAGCAAAATTTGCCGCAAATAATTGATCAATATAGCCTAGTAACATCGCAGGCGGTCTCCCCCACCAAATCGGATAAATAAAAACAATTTTATCTGCCCACATAAATTGCTTTCTATACTTTTCAAACTTTGGATCGGTGTGCATATCTCGTCGACGCTTTTCCTCATTAAATTCAAGAATCGGATCGAAGCCGTCCTCGTATAAATCTAACAGTTGAATGTCTTGAATAAGTGGATTTTCATGACTCCCTTTTAAAACGCTTTGTAAAAAAGCATAGTTTAAACTGTGATGATTCGGATGTGTGTAAACGATTAACGTTTTCATATAACATACTCCTTTACTTATCATTTGATAACTAAATAATACCCCCTCTTTTTTTAGTTGTCAAATGATAATTGTTTTATGATAACAAATTTGCTATGTTGTAAATAAAGGAGAGACTGCTCTATGGATCAAACAAAGCTTTTTCAACAATTTGTTGCTTTTTCAGCTGCGGTACATCAAGTAACACATGACATAAAAAAACAGGCAAAGCCACAGCATATTACCCCTGTCCAATACAACATTCTTGAATACATTTATGTAAGCCCACCTGTAACGCCAAGTGACATTAGTGATTGCCTGCATATGTCACTACCGAACACAAGTCGTGAATTAAAAAAATTACAGGATAAACAACTAATCGAAAAGCACACAGCGACAGACGATAGACGAAAGCAGACTGTTCATCTAACAGAAGAAGGAAACAAGGTGATGAAAACAACATTCGACCAAATTGAAATGTTTTTCCAACAAAAAATACAAAATGCCTCTCAAGAAGAATTGAGAAGCATCGAGCAAGCACTACAGCTTTTGCAAAAGAAATTATTTTACTAAAACCAGTGCCAGGTACCTATGTTACCCTCTCATTGTATCTGGCATGCTTTAACCCATCAGCTGTATCAAAACTTATATACGATTTCCCCTATAATCCATTCACCACTGTAAAATCAACGTTAAACTACAGCAATTCTTTTCTGTAAATACAATGCGAATACCATCTGGCGTATATTTGGCCTCAAATTGGAGCGTAATACCTACTGATTTAATTAATTGGTCAACAGCTGCTTGATTAGAACGTTGCGCCTCATTCATGAGTTCATGTGCAAACTGCTCTGATTTGGCGATTTTATCGAGTAGCAATTGAACCTGTTGGACGATGTTCTGCATTTGTTTCACCGATGTTTCTAATTTTTGAATATTCACAGGAGGGAAAGGGCTACGGTTGGGTTCGTTTGTCGGCATGGCTATTTGTCTTTGAGATGGCGTAGCAACATGTTGCGCCATCAGCCATACAGGGTAATGAGGCGGATATACATAATACGGATAAGAATTGTAATACAACAAAACTCCTCCTAGCTAATCGCTAATATTTTTATAGTATGAATGGTTGCAGTGATGCGTGTAAGGACAAAATCAGGTTTTGCGTTGATTAAAAGGATAATAATGGATATAATAAGAACAAATATTCTCTTTTTAAAATAAATGGAGGTGCTTTTTTTTGCAAAAAGAAGGCTTAAAACAGCGTGCCCAATCATTGGTGCCATTACGAAACGATTTTCAGCTTGTAATAGAAGAATATAACGAGGTCGCTATGTTTTCTTGGATTAATGAGCCAAAAGATGAAGGGATCAGCGTACAGCTGGATTCATTCGGTAACTTAACTCGTTTATCCATTGATATAAACAATGATTGCCCGGATGTATCGTCACTCACAATAGACGAAAAAAAAGCTCGAGCAAAACACTTTTTGTTAAGTCATTATCCTGACGCATTCAACGATTTAACCTTCTATCAAACGAAGCAGCTTTCTTGTGCAGATCGTTTTTACTATGAACAACTTGTATTCGATTTGCCTTTACCAAGAGCAGGGTGCTTTATCGATGTTGATTCTTCCGGGGATATTATTACATTTACATATGATGGTGTGAAACCCATTCCTGAAATACCAACAACGTTAATTTCTAAAGAAGCACTCCAAGAACATGTACGAAATCATCTAGATGTACAACTCACGATTGCTAATTTGTATAAGAGTGTTCATAATGTACCGGAAGACGGACTCCGACTTGTGTACGAAATAAATTCCTTTCATCAATATAAAGCTGACACGTTGCAGCCAACATTAACGATTGGGCATGAAAAGCACGAGCCTGAAAATTATGTGCCGGTACCTCCTTTTTCGTTTACAAATGTTGATAAACAATTATCTACCGAAGAGATCATTGGCATTACAGATAATATGGAAATACTTCGAGAAGTTAATTGGGGCGGTGAAATAGGTATTGTGTGGCGAGATAAAGATTGGGAGATGAAGAAAGAGGATCACTCAATGAATGGCTTTTTCATGAAACGTTCAGAGGATACGGTGAAAGCCTTCATTTCAAAAGAAACCGGTAAAGTGCGAAGTTTTATGTGGTTTCTTGAAAGACAAGGGGATCTTCAGCTAAATCACGAAGAGTGCTTTCAAAAGGCTATACAATTTTTACAAATCATAGCGCCAGATGTATATCCGTATTTACAACAAGTTGTTCGAGATCATGAGGAAGACGATAATTCAATGAAAGAATCATTTGTATTTTATCTGCACAATCGATATGGCATCACTATACATGAACTAGTAGTCATTGCTGTCAACCGCACAACCGGACTGATTGATCATTACAGTGGACCGCGCATTCCTATAGAGCACCTGCGCGAGCTACCAACCGAACCGGCTATCTCAGTACACGACGCACAAAAAATTGTATGTAATCATATGGATTTTGAATTAGCATGGAAAAAAGATTACGATAGCGAAACAGATGCCTATTTTCTTACTTATCAACTATGTGACCAGCATACGAGAAATTCGATTCGGCACATAGATGCGATGACTGGCGCCGTGATTACGGATAAATAGGTGCTTTATGAAGTTTTTTACATGAAAGACTTGATTCAGTTCAAAATCGATGAATCAAGTCTTTCACATCAGGTACTTACCTTACTTTACAAACAAAAGTGGTTGCTAGTTTTTCACACATTGACTTTGTAATTTAAGGACAACTCATCTCCAGGTAATCCCCTTATTCCCCAGTTGTGTTGGGGCGTTTCAAAAATTGTTATTTCAACGTCTTGAGGAGATAGTTTTAATTCGCTATTTAAACGTTCAAATAGCAGATTAATTAATTGCTTTTTAGCTTCTACTGTTCGCCCTTCAAACACGCTAATTTCGATGATTGTATAGGCTTCCGTTCGCCCACTTGCAAAATAAAAATTCTCTTTCTCCATAGGAAAAAAACGATGGAATTTCTTATCAGCAGGCAATACCAAAGCTTCCACCATGCAGGAATGAATAATATCTGATAGTGTTTCTCTAATGGGAATTAATCGATTTTTTACCCCATAAATTTTAATTTGTCCCACTTACATCTCCCCCTTCTCAGCTCAATTTAAAATTTATGCATTCAGTTTTATTTTTAACATGGTATTGGCATTTTTCATAAATTCATATGAAACGTTTACTTCTTCCACTACATAGCCTTTATCCATTAAATCAGCCATTAGCTGCTCTAAATACGGGTATCTTTTCCCTTCTAAATCGACAAGCGGAAAAATGCGAACTTCTTCTTTTGTCACCCTTAACAATTCATTTAATGTCTGTATATGAAACTGATGATCTAATCTATCCGCATACATAAATAGAAAGTGTGCGGAAAGAAGTATATCAAATTCTTTATCTTGAAACGGTAAGCTAGGTAACGTGACGGGAATATAATGTTTACTTGATTCCCTCATATGATTCGTACAATCTTTTAAAGCATGTACACGATGTTTTTTAAGCGCCTCTATACCATCAAAGTAGCGCCAAATATAATTATTTTTTACTTTCCCCATACCTTCCATTGCATGTTCAATATCTCGAAGCCCTTTACTTTCTAACTGTTCTACTGGATGATCATAAGCGATATCACATGCTGTAATATCTAAACCTAATTTGTTACCAACAGCTGTAAAAGAGCAAGCCCCTGCTGGACAATCGAGTATGCTCTTTCCTTCCAATTCTTTCATTGAAAGAGAAAACATATCCATATACTCTTCAAAGGTTCTCCCAATAAACACAATCCGTTCTAAATCTAACTTCGCTCTCTGCTCAACTCTACTCATCTAAACTCACCTCTTACACTAAGAATCAACTATATATTAGCATAGAAAAAACAAAAATTAACATATATTAACATTATATTGAAGGTCTTTTTCTTACTTCCTGATTTGAAGGTTCCACTGAAATTAGGAAAATTGCAACCATGACTAACAACATCCCTAAAAAATGTATGTACATTAATTTTTCCTTTAAAATTAAAAATGAAAGAATTAGTGAACTGACTGGTAGCACACTTGTTAGTACGCCTGTTGAACTCGCTGATACTGTTTTTAATCCTTCATACATTAAAAGAAAAGCAATTACGGTTACAACGATTCCAAAATATAAAATATTCACCCAATCCCCTAAACTAATATGTGAAAAGTTGAATTCTTTTGCTTCATAAATCGCAAAGGGTAAAAACAGAATGAAACCCAAAACACTCACCATTGTTGATATAGTAAGAGGACTTACTCGATTAGATGATAACTTTCCAAATATAATAAATAACGCTTCCCCCAACACAGCGCCCAATATTAAAAGATTTCCACCTAAGGAACTCATTTGCTCGGAATCACTGCTCAATACATTAATAGATAAAACCCCTAACATCGCACAAAATATTCCTACACTCTTTTTCTTCGTCAATTTTTCATTTAACAAGAACAAAGAAAGTATCCCTATGACTGCTGGAAGAGTACTTGTAATGACTCCCGCTTCAATAGCAGATGTATATTTCAATCCGTAAAGCATGAAAATATTAAATAAAAATACACCCCTTATTGCTTGACTGCATAAAACTAAGAACTCTTTTTTAGTCAAAGATGGAATGCCCTCTTTAAAAATTAACAATGGAATAAGAATGATTGCTGCAATGAGGAACCTTAATACGCATGCGATAAATATAGGGATATCCTGCACGATTAATTTCCCTACAACGACTGAACTGCCCACAATACACATAGCCACTAGTATTTTTAAATAGCCCGTATTCACTTCATCCCCCCAACTAGTAATCTCAAACAAAATATTTTATTGTAAGGTTAACACCAATAATTGGTTTGAAGTAGTACCAATTACAACCTATTTTTAAAACCACTTTTTTCTAAAAAGTTTACATAATGATTGGGATTGAGCTGGATAGGCCTTCAAAGATGTCATTAATACAATGAAATTTTATTAGGAGAAAGTTCAAGAAGGAGATAGACTTCCCTTCAATAAAGAACTGGCCGAATCCTTAAATGCTTCTCGAAGTATCATCCTTGAAGTGTATGAACAATGAATTGCTTAAAAACAAAACAAGAGGCTAGAACATTTGTGGAATCAACGGTATTATTAGGTACTTAGACAATCGAAACAAATCTTCTGAATATATCTTATTCGCTACTAAAGCATTGCAAGAAAAAATACTGTTATTCCTTTGTTTGAAAAGTAACTACTAAAACCAAAATCTAAAAGAATAGCAATCTTATTATTCCTACAATTATTACGATAATAAAAAAATAGATAAACCCTTTCATTGTCCAACCTGTCGTTGCATTTTTTTCTGAACCACTCTGCATATAATCATCTCTATTATTTCTACCTCTCATATTCAGCGCCTCCTCTACAGTTTCCACATTAGAGCCATGTTCAACTAACACACCAAATTCTCATTGTACTAAACTGACCTTTTAGTGAAATAAGGTATGCTATTTACATTATCTTAAAACTATATCGCGCTTTAATCACCTAGTATTTAACAAAAATACACATTTTTATTTAGTTCACAGAGAAAACCTTTTAAAAAGAGATCACAAAAAAAGCCGATTGATACCAAAATTGTTGGTACAAATCGACTTTTCACTTTACTAGCATCCTATTAAGTTAAGAACACCGATTGTTATTCCTTTAATCTTTCTTGAGCGGGCAATTGCCACAGTATGGATTTTCATCTTCTTTCTTGACTTGATAATAACGACAGCAAGTCTTTCTTGTTGGCATCTGACTCCATTCTTGCCCTTTTTGAAGATACATTCGCAACGGATTGCCTGTTCTCCCCAACCAATGTGCTTCAAGACAAGTCAGTTCTTTAAATTGCTGTTCTAACTCAAAATTCGAATACAATTTTCCCTGTTTACGCAAAACAGCTTGTAAACGAACGGCTATATTTTCCCAAAGTATATTTTGAGGTACTTTACATTCTTTTGCAACTAGCTCTACAAGGGGCGTTAAATGCTCAGCAAAAAGCCGCTCTTTCCAGTCTTCTGCCCATTCTTTCTGTACATCTTCTTCAATGAGAAGTTTAAATGTTTTTGGCTCAAACCGAGCAGTTGTCCACCAATCTTTCGTTTCCTTTTGGAGTCCAAAATAATCGAGCGAGGCAGCTGCTGCAAGTACGGCATACCGTTTTATAAATAAAGAACCCGCTATCGCTAACGACTCTGTACCGAGAGATGTCGCATATTGTTGCACTACTGGCATTAGTATGTCTTTATTAAGTATGTGAACTAAAGGAATGCCTTCATCAGAGCTACGCTTTTCTATACCGTATAGCTCTAAATTCATTTGACATACCGCCCTTTTCCTTTAGGAATACATAAAGGTGTACCGAAAAATGGATCTTCTTCTATCATTGCTTCCATATTAAAAATTTCTTGTACCATCTCAGCCGTAACAATTTGCTCAGGAGGTCCTTGTACAGCGACCGTTCGGTTATGGATAGCTACTAAGTGATCGGCATAGCGGCAAGCAAGATTTAAATCATGCAACACCATCACAATTGTTCGACGATGCTGTCTATTCAAATCAAATAAAAAATCGAGTAATTCGATTTGATGTGTCATATCTAAATAAGTCGTTGGCTCATCTAATAGCAAAATCGGCGTTTGTTGCGCGAGTGTCATCGCAATCCACGCTCTTTGTCGCTGTCCACCTGATAAAGCGTCTACTGGCTTATCCTTAAAAGAAAGTAGTTGCGTAGCTGCTAACGCTTGTTCCACTAAGTGCTCATCCTCCTCAGACCATTGTTGAAACCACCGTTGATGTGGGTAGCGGCCTTGCTTGACGAGTTGCTGTACCGTAATACCTTCTGGTGCAACAGGTCCTTGTGGAAGAATGGCTAGTTTTTTGGCAATTTCTTTTGTTGAAATCGACTGTACTCGTTGTTCATCCAGTAGTACTTCTCCTGATGTAGGTTTTAAAAGTCGGGCTAACGATCGTAATAATGTAGATTTTCCACTGCCATTCGCACCAACAAGCACCGTAATTTTTTCAAGTGGCATTTCAAAGCTTAAATCATCAATAATATGCTGATCGCCATAATTTAACGTTAAATTTTTTGTTTGTAATCCGCTCATTTACACCTCTCCTAACGATTTCGATTGTGGAATAGTAAATAGATGAAAAATGGTGCACCAATAGCGGCCGTAAATACACCTGCTGGAATATCTAAAGGTAAAAACATTGTGCGAGCAATTAAATCTGCAACTAATACTAATGCAGCACCAATCAGCGCAGTTATAGGCACAAGACCTACAAAAGACCTCCCTACAAGACGTCTAGCAATATGAGGGGCCATTAATCCAACAAATTCAATCCCCCCTGCATAGGCAGCAGCAGTTCCAGCTAAAATCACGCTACACATTAAAAATATAAATCTCTGAACTTGTACACGAATGCCGATACTAATCGATACATCATCACCGAGTTCTGTCACATTTAAGCTTCTACCGAAAATCAACAAAATCGGTAACGGTAAGAGCAACCATAAAAACATGGAAGACACGTCACTCCAGCTAGCTGCATATAAGCTACCAGTCAACCACACATACGCTTTTGACGTAATAAAAGTATTACTAAATACGAGCATGAATGTCACACCCGCTTTTAAAATAGCTGAAATCCCGATGCCAATTAGTACGAGACGAATCGGTGTGACGCCCTTATTCCAAGAAATCACATAAATTAAAATAGCTGTACATAGCCCTCCGGCAATTGCAGCAAACGGAAGAAAAGCCATGCTCATTACACCTGTTCCTAACGCAATAAATAAAACAGCACCAAAGGAAGCACCGCTCGTAATCCCGATAATATCAGGCGAAGCAAGGGGGTTTCGCACTAAGCTTTGTAAAATAAGCCCCGCTACACCTAGAGCTGAACCAACAAGAAGTGCTAATAGAGCACGTGGTAGACGCAATGTTTCGATGACAAAAGTATGCTCATCCATTTGACCAAATAGTTGAAGCAATACTTCAGATAAAGGAATCCATGTACTACCTGCTGATAAACTGAATAAAAAAATAGTAAGTACAGTTATAAAACAAATCGATAGGACAAGCAGCCATTGCTTCGTTACTTGAAATGAGATATTTCCTTTAAATAAACGAAATGTCCAAGCTTTCATTGTTTAGACACCCCTTTTCTGGCTAAGTAAATAAAGAAAGGACCACCAATAAATGCGGTCATTACACCAATCGGTACTTCCTGTGGAATAATTAAAAATCTCGCTGTAATATCGGCGGCTAATAATAAGGATGAGCCAAGCAATGCCGCAAAAGGAATCGTCCATCGATAATCATTGCCTACTAAACCCTTTGCTATATGAGGAACAATAAGTCCAACGAATCCAATGGAGCCCACGATTGCTACAGAACCACCAGCTAATACAATAATTAATAATCCCATGAAAACTTTTAACATTCCGACATTTTGACCAAGACTTTTTGCTACATCGTCTCCTGAACTAAAAATATTCATGGCTTTTCCGATGAATAAACTTAAAGTAAGAGCTATTAATAATATTGGTAATACAGATAAAAGCATCTCCATATCTCTTCCTGCAACAGAGCCAGCAAGCCAAAATAAGACCGTTTGAAAGGACTGCTCATCAATCACTAATAAGCCTTGTGTAAAGGAGATAAATAAGGCCGATAATGCTGTACCCGCTAAAATGACTTTAATTGGTGTGAGACCGCCTCTCCCGAAGCTACTTAAGAAAAATACGGCTACCCCTGCAATACCAGCACCGAGAAAAGCAAACCACATATAGTGTGTTAACGATTGAATATTAAACCAAGTAATGGCTACGACAATAAAAAAAATAGCGCCTGCGTTTACGCCAAGTAAGTCTGGCGCGGCTAGAGGATTTCTTGTTAATGTTTGAATTAAAATGCCCGCAATGGCCAAGTTCATACCGATGATTAAGGCAATGACAGCTCTTGTTAGCCTACTCGTTGCAATAATTAAATGCTCTGTATTGTTCGGGTCATAATCCGTCATTACATCCCACGCCGTTTTAAATGAAATAGAAGTTTGCCCCATAGCTAAGCTACAATAAAACAAAGCAACCACTACCCCTAAAAGTCCTATTAGACCTACAGTTTTAGAAAATGATGTTTGTAACATAATAGATCCTCTTCTTCTATAGAAAAAGAGGAATACTAAATGATTCCCCTTTTCCTCTATTTTCTATTTACTGTTCAATTTTAAAGTGTGAGTAAATATCATCTAACATTAAGTGTGCAGCTTGTAAACCGCCTGCCATGTTCCAAGCTACTTCATCCACTGTGTATACTTGGTTGTTTTTCACTGCGTCTAAGTTTTGGTATAACGGATGTGCTGTCCATTCCTCATGTGTCTTTTTGACAGCTTCATTATCCTCCATGAATTGGAAAATAACATCTGCATTCATTTGTGGAATACCTTCTTTATCTGTCAGCTTAACAATTTCTAAATTTTCACCTTGTAAATCTTTAGGTCCGTTAAAGTCAAGCTCCGTCAAAATTGATCCAGCAAAACCAGTCACATAAATTCGTGCATGATCTTCACGGTAATTAAGAACGGCCGTGCTAAGTGGCCAATTTTCAGTTGAAGCGATTTTTTCTTTAAAGTCAGCTACACGAGCTTCCCAATCAGCAATTAAAGAATCAGCTTTTTCTTCTTCTCCTAAAGCTTGACCAATTAACGTTGTTGTTTCTTTAAAATCATAGATTGTTGTATTGACAATTGTTGGAGCAATTTGAGATAGTTGCTCATAAATTTCTTCATGGCGAATTTGAGTAGCAATAATTAAATCTGGTTTTAATGCCGCAATCTCTTCAAGGTTCGGCTGCGTTTCTTGCCCTACAAATGGCACATCTTTCAGTTCTTCTTTTATGTACTCATACATTGGTACTTGTACCCATGATTCCACCACACCAACTGGCTTCACATCAAACTCTAAAATTGTATCTGTGGCGCCTTGATAAAGCGTAACGACACGTTGAGGTTTCCCTTCAATTGTTGTTGTACCAAGAGCATGTGTTACTTCACGTGTTGTTGATTCTTCTGAAGCTTCCTCTGTGCTTGTATCATTCGAAGCTTCATCTTTAGTCGTTTCTCCACACGCCGCAAGCACCATTACAGTTGCCAAAAGCATGAAGAAAAACAGTGAAAATTTGTTTTTCATTGTTTGTAGACCCCTTCTCTTTATAATGAAAATGATTATCATTAACAATTAAGAGTTTATTATATATAACTACTGAATGCAATCCCTAATTGAAATTTATTTTCAATTAGGCTACACGTAATCCTCGTCTACCTAGAATCATTTTTCTAAAATAGAGTAAACATCATTATTTTCCTAAAGAATTTATAAACATTAAGCTATTATCAAAAAGATGGAGAGTACAAAGATGTTATTGAGGCTATGTAATAAATGTATTTTCAACTAATAATCCATATCAATAACGATAAAAATCTGCTCCCCCTATTTTGTAGGAAAAGCAGATTTTCATTTATAACATATGCTTATTAATTGGAATAGAAAGGAGTCTTATTTTTGAATAGCCCAAGTTGTATATAATTTTTCATACAACTCGACCTTTCAATCTAAAATACAGCGCTATATAAATACCTATACAAATACAGGAAAACCATTCCAAAGGCAAATCTGTGATAAAATTCAACCCAAATAACGGCATGATAAATACAACATAAAGGGCATATTGAACACTAAAAATCATATCTAACAACATATTCTCCGTTAAAACTGTTTCAAAACTAATTAAAAGTGCTACTAACAAGCTGCTAATGGCACCCATTACACAAAAATTACGTACCCATTTTTTGTTCATCATTATAACGACACTAATATATATACATGTTGTTACGAAGCCCATAAAGGTCGGTTCTATATCTGGATATTTAAGCCCTGACCAAAAATTTAAACAAAGTGTTAACGATAAGGTAACAATGAATATAATTACTTGAACCATAAATACCTCCAAAATAACCTAATAGTGTAATTTTACACCATCAGGTTATTTTAGTTAATACTCTATTTTATTGTTGTTTTAATTGCTTGCCATTTTTCATATGCTACCGCCTCATCTAATGTACTCATTAAACGGTAATTTTCATGGTCTAGAATACGATAATGCTTACTTAAGAGATTTTGCTGCAGGCGATGTCCCTCGTATTCCTCAATATTTTTCCACCATATGTAACCACCCATTGTCTTTTCTTTTGGAATAATAATCACATCATGAGCCGTTAATTCAATCACTTCCATCGGATCGCCGCCCACTCGATTTTGCAAGATTAAGCTATTGCGAAATAACGCACAAATTGCAATAGTGACGGTCCAATTCGCTACCATGCGTTCTTTTTCAATCTGGACAAGCGTTTTTTTCGAAATGCCTAATAGTTCAGCCATTTTTTCCTGTGTATAGCCATTTTCTGTCCGAATAAGCTTTAAACTTTCAGAAGCAATCTGAATCAACTGATCTCGATCCATTTGTAACACCTCGTGTATTTTTACACTTATTATAAATCATTTTGACTCTTTACCCATAAAAAACTTCACAAAACACTTGAGGAAATAGCTACTTGTTAATGCTCTCTAATAAGCCATTCTGTAATGAAAAGTATTCAACGGAAATACGCTTCCCATTGAATACTCATTCAAAAATGCTGTATAGCGTAATTTCAAGAAATCTCTACCTTTCCAAATCAAACATCCCAAGTTCAATTGCATATTGCTCTCCTGCATTAATATCATACTGAATCATTCGATAGTCATTTAGTAGCTCTTGAACGATTGCTGGCAATTCATCTTCGTAAACAAACATTTCATCTGTTAGCAAGAAATACTCTCCCCACCTCATCACAGGTACTGTTTTTTGCAGCTCAAACATAAGTGCATAATACGGTGTTAGTTCCACATTCAACTGTTCAAGTACAATGGGGCTAATCATATTCGGACTAACGATTGGATTGTCTACTATTTCCGCTTCAAAATTGCTATAAATAAAATAATCTGTCTCATAAAATACTACATTTTCTTGTTCGCTATCTTCATCAAAGCCTTCGAACACATCTGGCGGCAAATGATCACCAAAAAATACGACAGTAACCGGTTTATCCATTGTTTCAATTTCTTCGATAAATTGCTTTGTAGCCATATCTGTATAGTTTAAGCCTTGAACATATGTTTCAATGCGCGATTTCTCTTGTTCATTTAGCTCATTTAATACTTCAAAATGATTGTTATATTTATTTTCATCATAAGGACTATGATTTTGCATCGTCGTTAATAAAATAAACAAATTCCCCTCTGTATCCTTACGAACAATATCTAACACTTCCTCATACGCGGATGCATCACTAATATACGTACTATTGTCCAATGTTTCTTTATAGGAAAGATCCACATTGCCCCCTTCATAAATGAATGAATCGAATCCAAACTGCTCAAACACATCTTTCCTTCTATAAAGGCTTGCATTATACGAATGAACAGCTATTTTTTGATGAAATAAATTAGTAAAGCTTGGTGCTTCATGTAAATTCGGCACTAATAATGTGTATGGAATGAGTAGCGACGGGTGAAAAAAATTGGTGCTAAATGCTGTTAACACTTCGTATTCAACATTTGCTGTACCCCCACCGTAATTAGCACCTAATAGTAAGCCTGAAGTCGTTTCATTGAGCAAAGATCTAATAAAAGGAATGGGGTCATCTGATAGTTCTAATCCAGGTATTCTCAGGGGGTCCGTAAAACTTTCACTTAACACAAAGATTACGGTATGATCTTCTAATGTTCCTGTGTCGCAGTTCATTTGTATTGCTTTCTCTTTATATTTTTCAACAATATCGCTTACTGCTTCATAAGAATAGTCTTCAGGAAGCTCTTCCATTACTTGGATATCTAAATTTTTGATAAACCCCGCTATAGGACCATTCGAGCTATAATCCTCCTTTAAATCCCAATAACTATCTGTAATGCCGAAAGAAGTAGCGATGACTTTATAAGGGTTATTAGCGTGATTACTATTTAGAAAACTGTAAAATACGAAACATAACAGCAGGGATACGAGAAGCCTCTGCTTCCCTGTATGGACTGGCTTAGATTTGAAGCGGTTGAGGAGAAAAAAAGCAGCGATTAGCAATAAGATAGCACCGATACTCACAATTATATGCACTTTATTAATCATTTGGATAATATGGTTTATTTCGAAGATCATCGTAAAATCACTCGGTAAAAGGGGTTCACTTCTATAATTTAGCTTTAAATAATTGGCAATGGAGAAAAGAAGCGTTGTACTAAGCAGCAAAAATGAAGCATATGTTTTCCGATTAACGATTACAAGAAATGCTAAATATAAAAAGTACAACAAAATGATATCGAAAACATAATTATGCCAATACTGTTGTGTATAATACACTACATCTTGAAACTGAAATTGACATTGAAAATAAATTAAAATACATTGAGCAAGGAATAATATAGCCATTGTGAAACAACCATTTTTCAGCTTACGCATAAAAGCATATTGTCCACCTAAATATTTCTTACGGTTTATCATACTAAAAACCTCTTTACATTTTTTGTTTTATTTTATTTGAAATTTCAGTTATTACATAGACAATAGTGGAAAATATGAATGTTATATTTTCATAATATCTTTCACCATTTATAAACATAAATTTAAGAAAAGAGGTTGTAATTACTGTTAGGACATTGTAGTTATATAAGTTCATTTTAATGTTCTAGCATAACGATTGACTTTAAAAATCAGCCTATTTTTGCTTATACCGGGGGTTTTGACCGGATGCAGCGGCTTTTTGACCGTTTACCGTGGGCTTTTGCTCGGATACACGTTTGTTTTGTTTGTGCCGAGTTGTTTTGACCGTTTCTGAAAGGCTTTTGCTCGATTTCTTTATGTAACATGATCCAGACATCCACATGATTCATTTTAATGAGCAGGGGTAAACATATTTTCTCTTCCTTTATAGTAGGTGGTTGCGAAGCATAGGGGTTACAATATGAACGCTACAAATGTCGACAGTTTTAAGATGATTTATATAGTACTTTTCCGGTTCAACAATAACTCTAAAAATTTCTCTTTACATCTTTCCACTTTTCGATATAGTATTTTTTATTATCAAACTAAGCATAGCTTTTTCTCCTGTTACATTTTATTTATACAAAGTCTTTTGTCTCACCTTATCGTAATGGATTAATCTCAAAAGAGAATCGAGGAATCACGATGGCGAAAAAACCGACACTGATTTTAATGGCCAGCTTTGCAGGATTGATTTTATTAGGAGCCTGTTTATTGAAGCTTCCGTTTGCGACTACCGCGCCTATTTCATGGGTTGATACATTCTTTACAGCAACATCTGCCGTTTGTGTAACGGGGCTTGTCGTCATGGATACAGCAGATAGCTTTACTATGTTCGGTGAAATAGTGATACTTACACTCATTCAGCTTGGCGGGCTTGGGTTTATGACCGTCTCTTCTTTTTTATTATTGTTTTTTAAGCGGAGAATTTCCTTAAAAGATAAGCTTATTTTGCAGGAGTCTTTTAATGCCTACTCCATCGAGCAAGCGTTATATTTATTAAAGCGGATTGTCATGTATACACTCATCATTGAGTTGATTGGTGCCGTTATTTTAGCAATTCGTTTTTCATTTGATATGCCGGTTACAAAAGCAATTTATTATGGTATTTTTCATGCTATTTCTATGTTCAACAATGCGGGCTTTGACCTATTTGGCGGTTTTTCGAGCTTAACAAGTTACCAAAATGATATTGTAGTCGTTTTTACAGTCTGTTCGCTTATTTTATTTGGCGGACTTGGCTTTATTGTCATTGACGAGCTACGCCACTTTCGAAAAGGAAAGCGTCTTTCTTTATACAGCAAAGTCATTTTATCTATGACGGCTTTTCTTGTAATTGGCGGAACAATAGCGGTTTGGTTTTTTGAAACAAGACATGGTGGTGCCCTTGTCAATGCGACATTGAAAGAGCAATTTTTAGGGGCTTTCTTTCACAGTGTAACCCCTCGGACAGCCGGAGCAAATACATTACCAATGAATGAGCTAACTATTCCAACTTTACTCATGACGATTGTTTTTATGTTTATTGGCGGTGGTTCTGGTTCTACTGCAGGGGGAGTAAAAATCGCGACAATCACGCTGCTCGGTGCAGTTATTTGGAGTCAATTACGTGGTTCAACTGAAACGGTATTATGGAAACGGACCATTTCCAATACGCTTGTTCTAAGAGCTTTTACGCTCGTTAGCTGTAGCGCTCTGTGGGTTTTTTTAACTACGATTGTACTCGCTATGACAACGAAGGGCTATACGATGATGACCTATTTGTTTGAAGCAACAAGTGCCTTTGGAACAGTGGGACTATCGCTTGGTCTGACACCTATGTTGTCTCCAGCAAGTGATATCATGATTATGCTGACGATGTTTCTTGGAAGACTCGGTACCTTGACGATTTTATATGTACTGCTCGCCCGTCCAGCGAATCGATTCCGCTATCCAAATGAGGATTTGATGATCGGTTAGTGTAGTAACCTACGTGTTGTCATATTTTTAAATAACGTAACTAGTATTGTTGCAAACTGATAGCTGCTTACTCTTTGAATGCTAAACCATTCTCCTGTAAAGCAGCTTTCAGTTTAGGTAACGAAGATGGACCTATACCGTGTAATTGCAAAATCTCTTTTTCACTATATTTGGATAGCTCTTGCAAGGATGTAATCTCATTCAATTGCAACGCTCGTCTTGCTGGTGCCGCAAGTAACGCAAGAAAGCCTGTGGTAGGTTTTCGCTCCTTTTCACAAGTCGGACAGGTTGGACAATCCGAGCTTTTATAATACACATGTCCCTTATTACATATTATTTTACTCTTTTCTGAAGTGACCATTTTAACAATCCACCTTCCTTTCATTCAAATATAGCATAGCCATTTCTCCTAGAACTTTTCATTATTATACTATTCCATAATTTTTAACATAGAGTATCAACACTTTACACTTAGCTGTTTTTAACTAGGTATCTTTACCATTTATTTTAGAAATATATAGACAAAAAACACTACCTATGACCTATCATTCTTTTTTCTTATTCCTTTTTTTACTTTATATGTGTATATTAGTAACGTTGTTAAAATTTATGATTGGAGAGAAGCAATGACATTTTCAGAGAAAGATTTAGTAACTAGTAAGGAAAAGATTTATTTTGCCATTTTATGCGTCGTTAGTGCGCTTGTTTATATTGTGGCAGCAATATCCATCATCGGTATGATTGTCATCTTGTTCCTATTCCTTTTCTACTGGTTCATACATAATCTAGCAATTGTTAATATTCGAAAAAACGGTGTCAAACTAAATGAGCAACAGTTTCCTCATTTTTATGAACAGGCGAAAGACATCGCACAACGCATGAATCTGACACAGGTACCAGATATTTATGTCATGCAATCGGGAGGTATTTTAAACGCCTTTGCAACAAAATTCGGCTTAAAAAACATGGTTGTATTATATGCAGATGTTTTTTCATTAATAGATGAACAAGGTCAAGAAGAAGTGCACTTTATCTTAGCACATGAATTTGCGCATATAAAACGCAAACATGTAGGACTAGGCTGGCTGTTAATGCCAGGCTTACTCGTGCCGTTTTTAAGCAATGCGTATTCACGTGCCTGTGAATTTACATGTGACCGCTACGGTGCCTATTACAGTCAGTCCCATGAAGCAGCAAAAAATGCACTAGTAATGCTAGCGATTGGACCTCAATTATATAAGCAAGTAGATCAAGTAACATTTATGAAGCAAATCGAAACAGAATCAGGCATGTTTAGCTGGATGGATGAAATGCTGTCCACACATCCCAATTTACCAAAACGTGTCCATGCTATTAGTGGCTTCTTCCAGGCTGATCAGACACCTGTTATAAAATCTTCTTATAAAGGAGTTATCCTCGGAATCGTTGGCTTAATTTTGCTCACTATTTTATTCTTCATTGGTATTTGGTGGACGCTTAATACGGTTTCTCGACTAGAAGATGAGCTACTATTAGAAGATAATTTTCTATTAGAAGATGATAGCATGAGTGAAGATTTTTACTATACGTATGACACAGCAAGTATGAATGATTTAATGCTTGCGGTTGTAGACTCAGATTTCAATGCTGTCCAACAATATGCAACAGATGAACATGTACTAAACGAAGTAAACGATGAAGGGTATACCGCACTTCATCTTGCCGTAATGGAGAGCAATCACGAAATCGCTTCTTATCTATTAGAACAAGGGACAGACCCAAATACAATAGACATGTATGAATTCACACCATTAATTGAAGCTGCTTCGTACGGAGATTCGGAAATGGTAGAACTGCTGTTAACACACGGGGCAGATAAAACAATGCAAGATTCTAGCGGCTATGACGCCTATCAATATGCGATGGATTATGGCTATTTCGATATCGCACAATACATTGAAAACTACTAAGAAAAGCGCAAGCGCCCTCTCTAGCGCCGATATGCGTTGGAGATAGGCTCACAGTGTACTTGCACACGAAACGAAGAGACTTTCGAAACGTCACGAGGGGCTGGAGCTAGACACGCTTTCAATTTGAAAAAGTTTATACTTTCTTATCTTTTCAAAAAAACGGTAGACAAAGCATTAGCTTTGTCTACCGTTTTTTATATTTCTACGAACAAATCTTTATAAATTCACAAATGCTTCTGATGCATCCAGATTTACCTTAATCACACCAGATTCATATAGCCAATTCGCTGTTTTATCCCATGCCTCTTGCTCCTGGTGGCCAAACTTCACACCCTCATCCTCCATTAATGGTAAAAGGATGTTTAAGCTTTCTTTTTCAACATCCATATCTAATGGGAAGCTCTCATTTTCATGGTTAAACAGTACCTCTAGCCCTGCAGCTGGATCTTTCTTCACATCCTCATGACCTTTTGTCACAGCTTGCCAAAATTTCGTGATTTGCTCTTTTTTCTTTTCGAATGTTTCCTCACCTGCTACAACTACTAACTCATAGCTATTTGGAACACCATAGTCATCTAATTTTAGTAAATCGATGTTGTAACCTTCTTTTTCAAGTAATACCATTTCATGATTAATATACGCTCCGACAACAGCATCCACTTGATTCGTTGCTAATGATGGCATTAAGTCCCAACCAACATCTGTCATTTTTACTTGTTGTGCATCACCACCATCATTGGCAACCATTGAAGCGACAATTGCTTCACTTACTGTTGTTGATGGATAGCCTACTCTTTTTCCTTCTAAATCCTTCGGCGATTGGATACCACTTTCTTCTTTGTACATAATGGCATCTAGTGAATGTCTTACTAGTGCTGCAACTGATACAACAGGTATATCCTCAGCACGTGAAACTAATAGTTGTGATTGATAGCTAATTGCTAAATCTACTTTCCCTGTAGCCGCTAGCTTTAAAGGATCATTTGTATCAGCTGGCATTTTAATTTCCACATCTAGACCTGCATCTTCGAAATAGCCTTTTTCTTTCGCAACATAAATCGCGGAATGAACGGCATTTGGATACCAATCTAACATAATACTAATCTCTTCTAAATCCTTTGTTCCTTGTTCACTGTCCTTATCGGAACAGCCTGCCATAATCATGGCAAAACTTGCTAGTAATAGTGTCCATACATAAAGTTTCTTCATATTTAATTATACTCCTTCTACTTGTTTTTCCATCGTAATACACGTTGTTCAATTATAGCAACAATCGCAAATAGCACGATTCCTAATACAGTTAAAATGGCGATGGCTGCAAATACACCTTCTGCATTTAAATTACCTGACATTCGTCTACTATAATAGCCCAGCCCTTCACTCGCTCCGAGCCACTCTCCAATTGTTGCACCGACTAAAGCGTAAACAATCGCTAGCTTTAATGCTGAAAAGAATGACGGTAGCGCCATTGGAATTTGTAGTTTACAAAAAATATGCCAACGAGTGGCGCCCATTGACCGGAATAAGTCTACATACTCCCGATCTGTTGCCTTCAAGCCATCGTAAGTGCCCACTACTATAGGGAAAAATGAAATCAAAATCGTAACCGCGACCTTACTCCAAATCTCATAACCAAACCACAAAATAAAGATGGGCGATAACGCAATGATCGGAATCATTTGCGAGATGAGAACAGCTGGATAAAGCATTTTTTCGATCGTTTTGGAATAAAACATACTGACTGCTAGTAAAACACCGCCCACTACTGCAATGACAAATCCAATCGTAAATTCTAATAATGTAACCGGAAGATGCTCTAAAAAGAGCGGCTGCCAATTCTCAATAATGAGCATTAATACACCAGTTGGCGCTGGAATAATAAACGCCGGAACCATTTCAGCACGTACCGCCCACTCAACAGCTAGTAAAATTGTGCAGCTAAACACAAGAAATAAATAATACGTTTTAAACCAATTTTTAATAGTGTTCATGAGCAATCTTTCTCTCTACGTTTTTTCTTAAAGTCACAAATTCCATCTCATGTAACATATCTGGTTGACGTGGGCGTTTTAACGGGACAGGAATCTCTTCAACCGTTTTGTCTGCATGTAGTAATAAAATGCGATCACTTAAATAGCATGCCTCGTCCAAATCATGGGTAATAAATAATACCGTTTTATTAAGCTCCTGCCAAATGGACAGTAACCACGCTTGCATATCCTTTTTCGTAAAAGCATCCAACGCACCAAAAGGCTCATCCAGTAACAGCACGTCCTCCCCTATTAACAGCGCCCGTAAAAAGGCTACTCTTTGCCTCATCCCACCAGATAATTGCTGGGGAAGCGCATTTTCATATGCCAATAGGCCCGCACGTTCCAGCCATTGTCTTGCCTCTTCCTTCGTATAGCTTTGGTCTTTTTTCACTTCTGATGGCAGCATCATATTGTCCAAAACTGTTCGCCATGGTAGCAATAAATCACGCTGTGGCATATAGCCAACATCGCCAAGCTTGATGGGACGTCCATGAATAGTAATTTCTCCTTCATCCGGCTGCAAAAGACCTGTAATTAATTTCAAAATGGTGCTCTTTCCCGTACCACTTTTTCCTATTAATGAAACGAACTCGCCCGATTTAATTTCTAAATGAAGATTAGAAATCACTGTCTGTTTCTCATAGGAATACGATACATTTTTCAATCTGAGTGTCATATTTGTCCTACCAACTCCACAAAATCAATTCTGCCTCGGCGTAATTGTATCCGTCAAAGGCTTTCCCTTCTTTTAGCTTGTGTTTGAACACTTGCTAAAAGAAGTTAAATTGGCCAATCACGTTTGAAATAGTTCATATCCCAAAATAAATATTCATACTTCGATGTAATTTGGAAATGCTTTTCAAGTACAGCTAGCTCTCGTTCTGGCTTTCCATCAGCAAGCTCGTCCATTAAATCGATTAACCATTTCGTTCCTTGTGCAAATTCCTCGGAGTCATACGTTTCAATCCATTTCGCATAACGGTTAGATGCTAATTGATCCCCGTATTGCTTTCTTAATAATTTACCAATTTCCCAATAATCCCATGCACAAGGAAGAAGACTCGCCACAACCTCTGCCAGACTACCATTTTGAGCAACATTTAACATATAATTCGTATAAGCCAAGTTATCTGGTGTTGGCTTAGTCTGCTCAAGCTCTTCTCGTGTAATACCAAATTCAGCCGCAAATTGACGATGCAGCTCCATTTCAAAATGGAGTGTATCATGCAAAACTTTTGAAAATTTGTTCATCATATCTAAATTATGTGCTTTCGTTACACCTACTGCAAATAGCTTCGCATAATCAATTAAATACACATAATCCTGCTTCATATACTGAATGAATTTTTCCTCAGCTAATGTACCTTGTCCTAGCTCCTGTACAAATGGGTGCTGATGGTTCTTCTCCCAAATGGGTTGTACATTTTTATAAAGCCTATTTGTAAACTTCGTCATTTTAATTCCTCCTAAGCTTAATACTATTAGAAAGACACATCTCGCTCAAAATAGGGAGAGGTGATGTCGCATCTTTACGGATATTTCGCTGTCCACTAAAAAACCGCTTCCCATATGGAAAGCGGTTATAAAAAGCATAAAGCTCTTTATTACCTACTTTCCTACGCTAGCATGAACTAGATCAGGTGCAAAGGGTACAATCTCAGCCAATACGGCGCCCCTAGTAGTGTGTTATTCATATAAAGTTAAAAACCCCACTCACAAAGCGATGAGTGGGGAGAATAAGTCCTTCTTATCCTACGACAACCACTTTCCTACGCTAGCGTGAACTAGTACAGGTTCAAAGGGTTTAGAACAATTGTTCAATCTCAGCCTTCAAGTAAGACTCCCCTAGTGTGTTCTAATTACTATTTATAACAATAACATGAATTCACTAAAAGGCAAGACAAGATTTTTTTGACAATGCTTTCCGCGGACTTGGCGTCAGTCCATAACTATAAACTTAAACGTCATATCATCGCCTCTGCCCTTCTCCAAAAGTGCATACTTCTGCACGTTCTAAAAACGAAGTCCCCTTATGTTGAAGTACACCCTTCCCCCACTTTCAATCATTGCTTCCCAACAAAAACTAATCAATTTATGTACTTTAACATTTATTCTCTCGACCAGTCACTATACAATAAATACCACATACAGTGCTTTTTCAACCACTTACATTTAGTTTGCGAAAAGAGCGTTTACCACCTGCTACACTAGAGACAGAAAGGAGCTTTTCAATGAAAGTCCAACTAACAGTTCATGAACAATATAAGGAAATTGAGGTGCATGTGTTTACGGATGCTTATACAAATGAAGTCGAACAGCTCATGAAAACACTAAAATCCCCAAAAACTTCTATGGTCGACGGCTATAATGCAACAGAAATTCGCATGTTGAAATTAGATGATATTTTCACAATTTATGTGGAGGATGCGAAAGTGTATTTTCAAACAGCGGAAGAGGAATTTGAATCAAAGCGTAAATTATATGAGCTTGAAGCATTACTTGAATCGAGCTTTGTCAAAGTCAATAAATCCACACTCGTGAATTTATCGAAAATTGTATCTATTCAAATAGGCATCGTATCTACCCCGCAGCTCGTACTAGACAACGAAACAACGATACATATTAGTCGAAAGTACTTTAAGCTACTAAAAGAAAAATTAATGATGGGGAGAGAAAACGGATGACATACTTGAGAAGCTGCTTATTAGGTGTATTAATCTCACTAAGTACATCTTATATTATTTTAACGTTAAGTATCTTTACTGAAAATCGTTCTATTTCCGGTGACGAGCTACTCCATCAGTTACTCATTGCCATTGTCATGGGGATTATCATCGGTCTTGCCACTACGATTTATGTATCGGACAAACTCTCTTTTACTGTTGCGACAATTATTCATTTTACGATCGTTACATTAGTCGTCATGTCCGCAGGGATCGTTGGTCAATGGTTTGATCTCAATGAACCAAGCTCCATCATGAAAGTATTTATAAATGAAGTCATTGCCTACCTCATTATTTGGGGCATTATTTATATTTTAATGAAACGAGAAGTAGAACAATTAAATACATTAATTCAAGAAAGAAGGCGAGCGGATGAACAGTATAGAAGTAAATAATTTGCGCAAAAAATATGGCAACCACGAAGCCGTAAAAGGCATATCATTTTCTGTCAAAAAAGGGGCGTTGTTTGCATTTTTAGGCACAAATGGCGCAGGCAAATCAACGACAATTGAAATATTATGCACGCTTACTCAAAAGACAGCTGGTGAAGTGACAATCGCAGGACATTCTCTAACAAATCGTGATGCGATTCGCAAAGAGATCGGGGTTGTATTTCAACAAAGTATTTTAGATAGTCAACTATCAGTTTATGAAAATATTATGCACAGGGGGAACATGTACAATTTAACAAAAACTACCTTACAAGAAAACTATGCTTTCGTATCGCACTATTTACAATTAGCAGATATCGAACATAAAAAGTATGGTCGTTTGTCAGGTGGTCAAAAGCGCCGCGCAGATATTGCCCGTGCCCTCATCCATAAACCGAGCATTTTATTTCTGGACGAACCAACAACTGGACTTGATCCCAAAACACGTATTTTCGTTTGGGAAGCGATTAAAAAGCTGCAACAAGAAACCGATATGACGATTTTTTTAACGACACATTATATGGAGGAAGCAGCGGTAGCAGATGATATCGTTATCATTAAGCAAGGGGAAATTGTCGCACAAGGTACGCCACATGCGTTAAAAGATCAGTATGCATTCGACCAAATGACATTACTATTTAAAGATCAAACGGCAGGCGAACAATATTTGCAAAACCAAAACCTCGCGTTCCATGAAAAAAACAGCGTGTATTATGTACGTGTTCGTTCCACAATGGATGCCCTGCATATTTTAAAGGAACTAGAAGAAAACTTAGCGTCATTTGAAGTCATCAAAGGTTCCTTAGACGATGTATTTATTCACATTAATGAAGAAGGAGTTGCGATATGAGTGCTATATTTAATCTAATCAACCGCCACAATAAAGTATATCGCCGCGATAAACTGCTTGTTTTATTTTCTTTTTTATCTGTATTAATTGTGATTACTTTATATGCCGTGTTTCTACAAAAATTACAAGTGGATGCCATTGAAGAAATCGTCCCCGCTTCTTCTGAGATTACAACACTTGTCAATGAATGGATGATAGCTGGACTTTTATCCATCGTGACCGTTACAACAACCCTTGCGGCATTCGGCATCTACATTCGAGATTTAGAAACAAAGGGATTGGCTGATTTCTTGACCGCCCCTACTTCTCGCGCAGCGTTGCAATTAAGCTATGTTGCAAATACTTGGATGATCGGGTTTATTTTATCCGTTATAGCATTTATTTTATGTGAACTGTTTATTGTTGCAACAGGTGGTCATATCGTGGATGCTGTAACATTTATTGAAATCATCGGCATCATCGCATTATCCGTATCCCTTAGTAGCATGTTTAACTTATTTTTCACATTACTCGTTTCTACACAAACCGCTTTTTCAACACTGAACACGATTATCGGAACAGCAATCGGCTTCCTATGCGGCGTATATGTACCGATGGGATCATTACCAAATGCGGTACAAAACGTCATCATGTTGTTTCCGATTAGCCATTCAACCGTATTATTCCGGGAAAAATTAATGGTCGATTCGTTAGATAACGTATTTTCAGGTACTCCAGAAGCACTGGCACAATATAAAAAGAATTTCGGTGTGGTATATGAATGGAACAATACTCTTTTATCAACAAGTGTGAGCTATATCGTGATTATCGGTTCGACCATTGCACTAGCAACAATCTCCCTTCTGATCTTTAAACTAAAAAATAAATAAGAAAAGCACAAGCGACCTCGAGCGGTGTGCTCCTGCCGCTTACGCTTTCGTCGCAAAATAAATTTTGGCGCGAATGCCTAAGTACCCTTTCAATTAGAAAAAGTTTATACTTTCTTATTTTTGAACAAAGGTGCCCCGTACTTCAGCATTAACTTTTATAGACGTATCGGGGTTTTTTACGCGAGTTTCTTATGGTTTTACGCGGGTTTGGGGCTGTTTTACGCGACTTTCCTGCACTTTTACGCGGGTTCGAAGCACTTTTACGCGACTTTCCTATTTTATTTTGTATTTACTTCCTCATTTTGAATCGACTTTCTCAAAATGTCTTTTCAGACGACCCCTTCTCTCCTATTTTTCAAACGAAACGGTATTAGTCGAGCTAGCAAAATGCCTAGCACTACGCCATATGCAATGTGCGCTACTAACCACAAACCAAATGATGGGAACGACAAAAGCGGTGGCGTCCGATCCGATAACGTAGTTGTTGGATAAAGCGCTATCGCAATGACTATATTCACAATAACTGTAAATGAAATGAGTTGTTTCCTTGTAAAGGACTTTTTCCAAGCAATCCATACGATGACATACGCTAAAATCACAGCAATTATAAGATGAAACGTAAACTCCACCCACCCTGGAAATGTGTACTCTTTTAAAATGGGAATATAGTCCACATTCATCAATAATGTATAGATTTTATAGCCCGTCACATATTGCATCCATTTCATTAACAACCCTAGAAATATACCTGCGATGATACTGTAAACAAGCGTATGGAAGATGAAGCGTGACATTTAACCCCCTCCAACATATAAGTACATCTGTCGTGATTTTTGTAGGCATGATTCATATGAAAAGTTCATACCAATCCAACTAGTCTATAAAGCTATGAAAATACATTGTATCTACAAATTACGTGCAGTGTTATATAGATTTTCGGCAGTAGTGGATACTTGATGAATTTCATGATCGATTATTTCTACGCCATTTATGAGCTGTTTAAGCTCTGCGGCTATGAGTTGAATCGCCTTTTCATTATGCTCGACTTCTTGTAAAATGTGGTCAAACTCGCCCTGTGCATCATAAGATACCGTTTGACTTTCTGCGGTAGCCGTTTTTACTTCTTTTAAAGAAGAGCTGACATGTAGCGATAAACGGGAGGTTGTGTTGACAAGTTCAGCTATATGGGCAACCGATTGCTTCGATTGTTCTGCTAGCTTACGGACTTCCTGCGCCACAACTGCAAAACCTTTGCCGTATTCACCTGCTCTTGCGGCCTCAATGGATGCATTGAGGGCAAGTAAATTCGTTTGATCTGCAATGGACTGAACAATCGCTAACACATCGTAAATTTTTTGAGAAGAAGTTGCTAACTCATTTGCTACGGCAGTCATATCATCCATTTTCGTAACCATTTGTGCAATTTGCTGTTCTAGTTGTTTCATATAACTACTTCCTTGCACTGCACGAGCTGAAACATTTTTCACGGTTTCCACATTGTTTGTAATATTTTGATTCAGTGTAGCAGTTGAACACTGTATGTTGTCCATTTGATTCGTTGTTTCATCTGTTAGCCGCGCTAAATCTTCACTAATCGATGAAATGCTGCCCTTTAACTCCTCTTTCACAACTGTATATTGCACATCAATTAAACGACGGTTTTCACGCTCATACTCTTCTAATACAATTTGCATCTCAAAATTGATCCACTTGGACACAACCGTTACAATTTGCAAGGCTTCCACCTGAACAGTAGGCTCCTCGACTAAAATGCGGACCATGATTTCTTGCATCTGTTGAAACGTTCCCATATACCATTTCGGGTCTAACCCCATTTTAAAATGGATGCGTGCTAAATGACGTTTTCGTTCTATGACTTCTTCATTTAATCGACCATCAAACATTGAAATCGTATGTTCACCAACAACCGCTTTTAGCTTTGACACACTACTGCGCGATTCAATGAGTTGCTTTAACTCCGGTACTTCCAGGATCTTATCATAAAATACATTTGTAATTTCATTAACATGTTGCTTGATTGTTGACTGAAATGACATGAGTGTTTTGAAATCTTCATCTGTTAAATTAATTAAATTCAATTGCTTTTGAATTACACCTAATTCTTTTTTATCAATTAAAGGCTGAAAATGATCCAAATTGTTTACTCGTTGTTGTTTCTTCATAAAGAGACCAAACATACCATCATCTTCCTTCATTTAGAATATGATTTTATTATAAAATGAAAAAAAACATTGTCAAATAATTAGACACTAAAGTTAGACAAAAATGAGACAGGAAAATTGAATATTTTTTATATTCCGTGTATTATACGTATAAAAACTTGGAAATGGAGGCAAACAATTTGTCTAACTTCACTGAGAAAATGTTATCCATCCAACAAGTATCATTAATCACTGGTTTATCCAAACCGGTCATCCGTAAATGGGAAGACCGTTATCATACCGTTACACCGAAAAGATTACATAACGGTCGTCGTGTTTATACAGATAGAGATGTTCAAATACTGCTAACTGTTCGTAAGCTTGTCGATGAGGGGCTGACAATTCAACAAGCAACAGCACAAGCTCATTATGAGACCCCACAATTATCTACAATTGAATCATGCGCACCAACGATTCATAATGAATACTGCTTACGTTTACTTGAATATGGCTCAACTTGTGATGTAATTGGAATTAAACGTGTTTTACAAGAGGCACACCATAAGCTTGGTATCGAACGTTTTTTAGACGAAGTTGTCGTTCCTCTAATGTTCGAGATTGGTGTGAGATGGGAAAAAGAGAGGTGGAATCCTTTTCAAGAGAGCGTTTCTTCCACCGTTATTCGAGATTATTTAGTCGGTCTCAGGAATGACATGCATATGCCAGATGATGCCCCGTTGTTGATTGGTGCTTGTTTGCCTGGTGAATCCCATGATTTACCACTCTGTATTTTGTTGCTCCAGGCGCAAATGCATGGATATCGTGTTTATTTAATTTCAAGCTCACCTGCACCGGGGGCAATTGAACAGCTGATTATTTATTTTAATCCGAAAGTGGTGTTACTTTCTGCTATGAGTGAGTTACCATTTACAACCTATCCCGATGTACTACCAGCACTTGATGTATTTGCAGCTGATCACAGTGAAGTTCATATGTTTATCGGTGGAAGTGGCACAAAAGAGTATTTAAAAACTCACACTTTACATACAATTCGTTATATTAATGATTTACAAGATATATTAAACGAGGTGGAAATATGACATGTAAAAACTGTATTGTCGGCTCTGTCCAATTCCAAGTAAAATTAACTGGGGAGAAAAATGAAGCACTCATTCCCCTACTAACTGAGCATTTAATGCGCTTAGGTTATGATGTCGTAGAAAAAGATAACTATCTTGTCGTATGTGAAGAAGCGATGCATGAACTGACTGATTTTTGTGGAGATTTCGGAGATACGTCAAATATTACGTTTACTGTTGATGAAGATTGGTTACCATTATCTGAAGTAAACCATGTATTTCAAGCTTCATGGGTAGATGCAATTATTAAACAAAATCGAATCATCTGTTATTCGCAACCAATCGTTCAGGCAGATGAAACAATTTTTGGACATGAAGTGTTAGCACGCTTCATAGGAGAAAACGGTGAAATCCTATCACCTTATCCTGTTTTTCAAGCAGCTAAATTACGTGGTCGCTTATATGCGCTAGACCGCGCATGCCGCTTAACAGCTGTTCGTTATGGAAAGTTTTTATCAGGGAAAATCTTTATTAATTTTATCCCTACATCGATTTATGCACCTGAATTTTGTTTACGTTCCACAGAACGATTAGCTCGCCAATTAAACATCGAACCAAAACGGTTCATTTTTGAAGTAGTCGAGACAGAACAAGTGAACGATCTTCCACATTTGAAACGGATTTTAGCCTATTATCGTGAAAAAGGTTTTGAATACGCGCTAGACGATGTAGGCGAAGGCTTTAGTACAGCTGACTTACTAGCAGATTTGCAACCACACTATATGAAACTAGATCGTAAATTCGTAGACGGTGTAGCGAATGATCCTTACTTACAATCCGTCGCTCAATTCTTTTTAGAAAAAGCAAACGAAATTGGTGCAACCCCTCTAGCTGAAGGCATCGAAACAAGACAAGACTATTTATATTTAAAAGGGCTTGGCTATCAATTATTTCAAGGCTACTTATTTAGTAAACCTAGTGAAGTACCAATTACAGAAATTGATTGGAAAGCTATTTCATAAGCAACATTGATACCCATCCTTCATATTTTCATGAGGGTGGGTATTTTATATATTGAATTTAATTTTCACAAAAGTACTTCTATTTCATTTTAGATAATTTCCACCCTAGAATACTTAACATCAGCGGATTAAAAAATCATAAAAAACTATTTTCTTCTTTATTAGGATGTTATAGTAATTTCTTCATCAAAATTGGTTGAATCCACCCTTTATTTACATATAGAATATTTATTGATAGCTAAAATAAGCATAGAGGAGTAACTATGGAATTCATACGTTCTAATTCTACTAGCCACAAAAATACGAAAGAAGCGGTAAAAAATGTTACAAGCGAGTTACATACAGAACCGAAGTTAGTCTTATTTTTCGCCAGCACAAAATACTCATTTGAAGAAGTTACTATGGCATTTAAAGAACATTATCCAAACAGTGAGGTAGTTGGTTTAACGACAACAGGAGAAATTGGTCCAACCGGCTTTTTTGAAGGCGGCATCGTAGCACTCAGCTTTTCAAAAGAATTTGGCAAAATTCGCTCTGTATTGATGAAAGATATTTCAAAGTACCCTATTTTCTATCGTAATGACTTGATTGCTGCAGCGAAAGACATCGGCATTAATCCTAATAGTTCATCTCCTGAACAAGAAGGAGTAGGAATTGTATTTCCAAACGGACTAATTGCAGCAGAAG